>DAOVGU010000213.1 GCA_030672255.1 bacterium | reverse complement strand
TAGCATTGGGATGCTGGTGCGACGAATAAGGAGCACCGTTAGCATGCCCGCCGAGATGTGAGGCGGGCCGGCTTGCCGAAGGCAAGGAGATGTGAGCACCCTGACCGAGCACCATCGGTGCGAGACCAATCAAACGTGCCGCCGAAGAAGATAGTCCGAACATACTATGGAATTGGTTTTAGCCAGTAGTAATGAAAAAAAGCTTAAGGAAATCAAGGAGATACTAAAAGATTTGAATTTTAAAATTCTTACCTTACAGGATTTCTCCGATCTCCCTCTGGTTAAGGAGGACGGTAAGACATTTCGAGAAAATGCCATAAAAAAGAGTAAAGAATACCAAAGAGCACTGGGCAAGATCGTCCTCGCCGAAGACTCTGGTCTCCAGGTTCCTGCTCTTGGGGGCGCGCCAGGGGTCTATTCGGCACGGTTTGCAGGGAAAGAACAGAATGATAAAAAAAATATCAAGAAGCTCTTAGAACTATTAAAAGATATTCCGAAGGAAAGGAGAAGAGCGGTCTTTAAGTCGGTTGTAGCCATTACCTTTCTGGATGGAAAGACAAAGGTTGCCTCCGGTACTTACCGGGGTTGGATTAATTTCAAGCCAAAAGGTAGATTTGGTTTTGGCTACGACCCAATATTTATTGCACCACAATATCAAAAAACATTTGCCGAACTTTCTCCTGGGTTGAAAAATAGAATCAGCCATCGCGCAAGGGCCTTAAGAAAGGCAAAAGAGGTTTTGGAGGAATTGGCGGTGTAGCTCAGTTGGTAGAGCAGGCGGCTCATACCCGCTATGTCCAGGGTTCGAATCCCCGCACCGCTACTTTGGAGTGGACATTGGGGATTCGAAGCCGACCCGAACGCATCCTGTGGATGAAGAAGTGAGGGCGGCCGGCTTCGAAGGAGGAGCGAAAGCGACGGGTGAGAAGGAATCCCCGCACCGCTACAGAGTAAATATTTAGTAAACCACATCATTATCTGTAGTGGCAAAGCTTGCTTTGCTCTTTTTTAACGAGCAAGCTCGTCCACTACCCCTGTGATAACACGGTGTTCACTGAGGATTTACGCTACAGAAACTCCCTCGCCTCTGGTGTAGAGCACACTGAGCATACGATGAAGTTTATCTGTGATGGGATGCTGGGGAAGCTGGCAAGATGGTTGAGACTCCTTGGCTATGATACAATCTATTTTAATACTCCCTTCAAAAAAGAGTTTATTGAGAAAGCAAGAGCCGAGGGAAGAATTATTCTCAGCAAGTGCCTAAGGTTAAATGAGGTGAAAAGAGCAAAGGTCTTTATTATTCATTCCGATAGCATCGTTGAACAATTAAAGGAGATAATTAAAGAGTTAAGACTTAAGCCGGACGATAGGGCCTTCTTTTCTCGTTGCTCTTTCTGTAATTTTCCTTTAAAGAAGATAGAAAGGGAAAAAATTAGGAAGAAGGTTCCTCCCTCCATCTATAAGACAATGGCTGAATTCACCGAGTGCAACAATTGCCAGAGGATTTTTTGGCAGGGAAGCCATTGGCAGCGAATGAAGGGAAAATTAGAAAAAGTTTTAAGATGAAGAAGAAATTCTATTTATTACTTTTTTTGTTTCCCTTTCTTTGCTCGCTATTGCTTTATCTTCAAAAATCCTGGGCAAAAAACCCCCTTCCCTTAAAAGAGGCTCTTTTTTACGAGAAATTAAAGGGCAGGATGGTTCACTGTCTACTCTGTCCCAGAAATTGCCTTATTTCCGAAGGGGGATTGGGAGACTGTCGAGCAAGGAAGAATATCAAAGGGAAATTATATGCGCTTGGCTATGGAGTTCCCTGCGCTGTCCATCCCGATCCCATCGAGAAAAAACCTCTCTTTCATGTTTTGCCGGCTACCATTTCCTTCTCTATCGCCTCTGCGGGATGCAATCTACGCTGTAAATTCTGCCAGAACTGGCAGATCTCTCAATCTTCTCCTGAAGAGACGAAGAACTTTTCCTTACCGCCCGAGAGCGTAGTCAAAACAGCTTTGAAGAATAAATATGCCACCATTGCCTACACCTATGCTGAACCGGTTAGCTTTTATGAGTATATGTTAGATACGGCAAAATTGGCTCACGAAAAGGGAATTAAGAATGTGATGCATTCGGCCGGTTATATCAATGAGGAACCATTGAGAGAACTTTGCAAATATCTTGATGCGGCCAATATTGACCTTAAAAGTTTCCGCGAGAAATATTATCGAAAGATCTGCGGAGGATCTCTGCAGCCTGTTCTTCGAAGCTTGAAAGTTTTAAAGGAGGAAGGAGTCTGGTTAGAGGTAACTAACCTTGTTCTTCCCGGCTTAAATGACAGCCCAGAGGAGATAAGAGAACTCTGTCTCTGGGTTAGAGATAATCTGGGGAAAGATACCCCCTTACATTTTTCCCGGTTTTATCCTACCTATCAGATGAAGAATCTTCCTCCCACCCCTACGAAGACCCTGGAGAGAGCAAGAGAGATTGCCCTTGAAGCAGGATTGCATTATGTATATATCGGAAATATTCCCGGTCATCGAGGAGAGAATACCTATTGCCCAAGTTGTAAGAAGACTCTTATTAGAAGAATTGGTTACGAAGTTTTGGAGAATAATATTGTGAATGGAAAATGCAAATTTTGTGGAACAAAAATAGCAGGACTTTGGTGAGATTCGGAAAGTTTCTTAGCCAATGGTCAGTTGATAGAGTTCGGAGCTCTTCCCTTGCGGCACGCTCGATTTCCCCAGCGAGGAAATCTTCGCTCTCGTTCCGTCCGGCCCGCCTCACATCTCGGCGGGCGTGCCAAACAGTGCTTCTTATTCGTCGCACTGGCACCCTCGCTCGTCCGCCTTTGGCGGACACCATGCCCACTTCGTCGCTAACAAGGCATGCTGCGGAAAGACTCCAAACTCCATGTTTAGCTTGCTTCGCAACTACCATTGTCTTTTTAAGAAGAGCTTTCCTCATCTTTGCAATCTTATTACTACTCTTTTCTTCCCTTTCTGCTTCTGAAGTGCGGAGGCCGGCGGTGGCTGGGCTGTTTTATCCGGGGAATAAAAAAGCGCTGATAAATCAGATCGACAAGTTTCTGAAAAATGTCCCCAACAAAAAGGAAAAGGGAAAATTGTTAGCTCTTATTGTTCCCCATGCCGGATACATCTATTCTGGCCAGGTTGCGGCCTATGCCTATAAGGAACTTTTAAATAGAGATTTCTCAACGGTGATTATTATTGGTCCCAGCCATTATCTGCGCTTTTCGGGTGTTTCTGTAGATAGGAGAGATTTTTGGCAGACCCCTTTAGGAAAGGTGGCCGTTGATAAGAAATTGGCAGAAAGGCTAATAAAAGAGGATAAAAGAATAAAGTTTTATCCCGATGCCCATTTAAAGGAGCATTCAATAGAGGTAGAAATTCCCTTTCTGCAGAGAACTTTAAAAGATTTTAAAATTGTTCCCATTGTGATGGGGGAGCAATCGAGAGAAACCTGCCAGATTCTTTCGCAAGCCTTAATAAAAAATATTGAAGAAAGAAATATTCTCCTGATTGCCAGTTCCGATATGTCCCATTACCATCCTTATCGGGAGGCTTGCCGGATGGATAGGTTAGCTCTTTCCGATTTAGAAAAATATGACCTCAAAACTCTTTCTAGGCATCTTGCCCGAGGTGAATGCGAATTATGCGGGGCCGGGGCTGTAATGGTGGTAATGGAAGTAGCAAAAGCTTCAGGAGCAGATAGGGTGAAAATCTTAAAGTATGCGAATTCTGGAGATGTGACAGGAAATAAATCCAGAGTGGTAGGGTATGGAGCGGTAGCTATATTAAAATCAACCCCTGATTTAATCAGGGGCAAAAACGACGAAGTCGTTGCGAGCCGAAGGCGAAGCAATCTCAAGATTGCCACGTCGTCCACCTCAGGCGGACTCCTCGCAATGACGCCAAAATCAAAAGTAAAGGGGGGAGAGATGTTGAATGAAGAGCAGCAAAGAGAGTTACTTAAAATTGCGCGCGAGACAATAAAAACCTGGCTTGAGAAGAGAAGAAAATTAAAATTGCCGGCAGTAGATTCTCAATTCCAGGAGAAAAGAGGCGTCTTTGTCACTTTAAGGAAAAATGAGCAATTGCGGGGCTGTATTGGAATGATTCTACCCGAGAAACCGCTGGCAGAGGCGGTAGTCGATATGGCCATTGAATCTGCCACGGCTGACCCCCGTTTTCCTCCGCTATCCTTAAGGGAATTAAAAGAGATTAAGATTGAAATCTCTGTTCTCACCGTTCCGGAAAGAGTAAAGGATTACCGGAAGATAGAACTCGGCAGGGATGGGGTTATTGTCAAAAGAGGTTTTCAGCAAGGGGTCTTTTTGCCGCAGGTAGCCACAGAGACCGGCTGGACAAGAGAAGAGTTTTTGCAGAATCTCTGCAGTCATAAGGCGGGTCTCTCTGAGAATGCTTATAAGGAGAAGGATACCGAACTCTACACCTTCCAGGCCCAGGTCTTTTCAGAGGAATGAAAAAATTAACCACAGATGACAGTATATCTGTCATTGCGAGGGATAAAATCCCGAAGCACTCTCGAAATTGCC
>DAOVGU010000183.1 GCA_030672255.1 bacterium | reverse complement strand
AAAAATAAATGTACTGGAGAAAACCTTCAGATACACCCTATACCCGGCAGTGATGAAAGAGCTTAATTTAATCCGAAGAATGGGTATAACCGGAGAGAGATTACTTGAGAGATTATCCGATATCTACTTTCAATATAATTTAAGGTCTCTGTTGGACAGGAAAGTTAAAGGCGAAAAAGAACAAATTGTTCCAAGAATTATTTGTTCGGAATCTTTGATTTAATTGTCAGGCAGTATTTAATGGGGTCTGTCCCTATTTTTCAAAAAAGGTTGAAAGGCATCGGGCATCTCTTTCTAACTTTCTCTATTCAGTATCCCTATTCTCTATTTTTAAAGAACATGTTCTTTAGCGGGGAGTTCTTTGATCTGGCTGTAGGTAAAGACGGGGCCATCAATGCAGACAAATTTCCCACCAATATTGCAGTGCCCGCATTTTCCCAGACCACATTTCATATACCGCTCCAAACTAATATGGATATTTTTTTCCTTAAATTGCGATTCCAACAATTTCTGCACAACAAATCTTATCATAATCGGGGGGCCGCATACACAGGCAATTGCTTGGTTTCCATCCATAGCCGTCTTCTCCCAGAGGGTAGTTACCACTCCGACATTGCCTTTCCAATCCTTATCCTGTGTATCTACCGTAAGCAAAAGTTCGGTATTGGGAAATTTTTGCCATACTTTTAGTTCCTCCTTAAAACAGAGTTCGTCCGGCGTCTTTGCACCATATAAAATTTTAACCTTTCCGAAATTCTCCCGCTTATCAAAGACAGTATTGATGACACTTCTCAAGGGAGGTAGTCCAATGCCTCCGGCAATGAAATATAAATCTTTACCTTTAACCTCCTCCAAGGAAAAGGAATTTCCATAAGGACCTCTTAGATAAAGGACATTTCCTCTCTTAAGTTGATTTATCGCCCGGGTGAGTTTTCCCATTGCCCGGATGGTAAATTCCAAGCACCCTTTCCGGGAAGGAGAAGAGGTAATTGAGATGGGAGCTTCCCCCATTCCTAACAAAGAGATTTCCATGAACTGGCCTGGTTTGTAATTGAAACTTTTTGCTAATTTTTCATCAACGAAGATGACCTTAAATGTTTGGGTATCAAAACTCTCTCGCTGGATAGACTCAATCCTTGCGGGATGGGGAAGATATTCATTCTTCATTTTGTTACCTCTTGAATCAGTTTAGACATTCCGAGATTAACCGGGCAGGTCGCCAGACACCTTCCGCAACCAACACAACCACTCATCCCAGTAGTTAGATAATTGTATTTCAGTTTATGTTCATATCGCCGGGAGGTTCGCAGCCACTTTTCTGCCCGGGGATTATGCCCGCTGGCCTCGCGCGTATATCCTTCAAACACACAAGCATCCCAGTTGCGAGATCTTTTTCCTCTATCTCCCTTTTTGCCATCAAATATATTAAAACAGGTACAGGTCGGACAGATATAGAGACACCCACCGCAGTAGATACACCTTTCGGCTATTTTTTCATAAATGATTTGGGAAATTTTATCTTCACAAAAATTCTTGATTGCTTTCTCAAAATCTATCTTTAAAGTAACAGCTTCCTCCGCTTTTTTCTTCATGGCTTTTGAGAGTTCCACATCTTTTTTAGAGGCTTCTTCGAAAAAGTCTTGATAATTCCCTATAAATTCCTTTCCTTTCTCTGAGCCCACCTCAACCAGATATTTTTTCCCGATGTCAACTAACTGCAGGTCAAACCCTTCCTTTCCCACTTCGCCGAGGCTTCGAGGGACAGGCAAAAATGGTCCTGTTTTTGTAGAGGTGCAGAAGCAATCCCGGGGAGGAGTTTTACAACCAACAAGAACCAACAATTTATTCATCGTTCTATTCAGGTAATAGATGTCCTCAAAGTTTCTCTTGAAAAAATCATCTACAAATAATATTGCCTTTACATCGCAGGCTCTCAGTCCAAATAGAAGTTTTTTAGTAGGAGAAGGTATCATTTCCTTAATTTTTCCCTCCTCAAATTCAAAGAGTGATTCCAGTTGAGGGAAGATAACAGTTTTGGGTGGAATTAAAGGCGCTCCATCCTCTAAACTTAACCTATCCAGAAAATTCTTCCTTTTCTCATCCGGAAGTTTTACAAACTGAACATCTTCTTCAGGACCCTTCCAGGGGACAAAGGCATCCCACTCTTCGGAGGCAGTGATAAGTAAATCCTTCACTCTATCCTTCTTTACAGTACAGGGAATTACAAACACCCCCTCCCCTATCTTCCCCTCCCTTGAGGGGAGGGGGTATGGGGGAGGGTGAGAATTATGAAGTTTTTTCATATTTTCTCTACTTTAGCGGCACAGATTTTGTATTCGGGAATTTTGGCAATGGGATCTATCGCCGGGTTGGTAAGCACATTGGCGGCAGCTTCCCGGACATGAAATGGAATGAAGAGGGAACCTTCTTTTACCTTTTTCGTGAGTTTCACGGCGAGTTCAATCTCACCGCGCCGGGAGGAAACCTCTACTTTCTCCCCTTCTTTTATCTTGAGTTGTTCGGCATCTGCCGGATGCATCTCCACATAGGCGCCGGGCACCTCCCGATCAAGCAAAGAAGTTCTTCGGCTCATTGTACCGGTATGCCAGTGCCAGTAGACCCTTCCGGTAGAAAGAGCAAAATTATATTCTTCATCGGGAAGTTCATCCGGAGCAACATAAGGACAAGGGATAAAGGAACCCTTTCCTTTAGCAAATTTATCCTTATGCAGATAAGGAGTCCCGGGATGTTCTTTAGCTGGACAGGGCCATTGCAGACCAAATGGCTCAAGCCGCTCATAACTTATCCCTCCATAGATAGGGGTAAGAGAGGCGATTTCATCCATAATTTGAGAAGGGTCTTGATACTCTATTCCGCTATAGCCACATCGCTTGCCTATCTCAGATAGAATCTGCCAATCTGGTTTGCTCTTTCCTTTGGGCTCGATTGCTTTTCGTATTCTCTGGACTCTGCGCTCTGTATTAGTAAAGGTTCCATCCTTCTCGGCGAAGCTTGCCGCCGGAAGCACCACATCGGCGTATTCTGCCGTTTCACTCATAAATATATCCTGGATGACCAAAAATTCCAGTTTTTCCAGCGCTTTTCGCACCTGGGTTAAATCCGGGTCACTGAGAGCGGGATTCTCACCCATAATGTAAAGACCTTTTATCTTACCCTCTTTTGCTTTTTTAAAGATTTCGGTAACGGTAAGGCCAGGGTCTGCCGGTAGGCTTTCTACCTTCCAGGCTCTTTCAAATTTATCCCTTACTGCTTTATCGCCTACCTTCTGGTAACCGGAGAATACATTGGGAAGTGCACCTAAATCGCAGGCTCCCTGAACATTATTTTGACCTCTGAGAGGATTAACACCTGTGGATGGAAGTCCTACATGACCGGTAAGCATTGCCAGATTAGCAAGCGATTTAACATTATCGGTACCGGTGGTATGCTGGGTAATGCCCATAGAATAGAGTATCATCGCTTTTTTGGTTTGAGCATAAAGCCGGGCTGCCTGAATGAGGAGATTTTTTGGTATTTTGGTTATCTTTTCTACCTTTTCTGGTGGATAGTCTTTAACCATCTCTTTTAACTCGGCAAAATTTTCTGTTCTCTCCTCAACATATTTTTGGTCATATAATCTCTCTTTTATAATTACATTCATCATTCCATTTATCCAGGCAACATCAGTTCCATTGTCCTGTTGCATAAAGATATTGGCATATTTAGTTAGTTCAATTCGCCGGGGGTCAACAACGATCAATTCAGCACCGCGATCAACGACAGCATTTATGATTCTCGAGCCAATTAAAGGATGCTGCTCGGTCGTATCGGAACCGGTTACTAAAAATAGGTCTGCCTTCTCAAATTCATTTATGGAATTTGTCATCGCCCCGGAACCGAAAGTAGCTGCTAAGCCAACGACGGTAGAGGCATGGCAGAGCCGGGCGCAATGGTCAATATTGTTGGTCTTAAAGACGGCGCGGGCCAATTTCATCATTAAGAAATTTTCTTCATTGGTGGTTTTGGCGGAACTCAAAAAGGCAAGGGAATCGGGACCATATTCTTCCTTAATCTGTAAAAGTTTTTCGGAGACTAAATTTAGCGCTTCATTCCAACCGCTCTCCTTAAAATTATCACTACTTTTAACTAAAGGTACAGTGAGTCTGTCGGGACTATTGATAAATTCATAGGCATTCCATCCTTTGACGCAAAGGGCTCCCTTTGATACCGGATGATTTCGGCTGGGGTAGGAACCGACAATTTTTCCACTCTCGGATTCAAGATACAGCCCGCATCCGCAACCGCAATAGATACAGGTGGTTAAGATTCTCATAGGATTAGGGGGTCAGGTCTCAACATTTGACAAAAAAAAATTATTAAAGCCACACAATAAATTGAAACACAGAAAGACTAAATAGTTTAGAAGTTATCTGTGTTGATTTATGTGATTTTGCGACTTAAATCTGTGCTTGGCTATAGCTTTATGGTTTTGTCAAATGTTGAGACCTGACCCCCTATAGTTCGGCCTGGTTGATGATTTCTGGGACAAGAGCATCCCAACCTAAAGGCATAATGTGGGCCCCCTGGCAGATAGGCTTAATTTCGCGAATGATACGGGCGGCAATTTCTACCGCCTTCTTCTTGCGGTCTTCCTTTTTGGTCTCGGCCATCTCTTTGATAATTCCCTCAGGAACGAAAACCCCGGCAACGTTCTCATTCATAAATTTGGCCATCCCCGCAGACTTGAGGACAACGATTCCGGCCATCACCGGTACCTGAAATTTCTCCACATCATTCATAAAGGACTCAAACTGTTTTAGTTCAAAAACTGCCTGGGTCTGGAAGAACTTTGCCCCCGCATCTATCTTCTTTTTCATCTTAATGATCTGGGGCTCAATCGGATCGCAACCGGGTGTCACTACCGCTCCGGCAAAGAAATTCGGAGTGCCATCAAGCTCATTCCCGGACATATCATGTCCTTCATTCAGAGTCATCACTGCCTTTAGCAACTGGACGGAATCAAGGTCAAAGACCGGTTTGGTTTCCGGATGATCACCCAGAGATGTATAATCTCCGGTCAAACAAAGAACATTTCTGATTCCCAATGCCCAGGCACTCAAAAGGTCCGATTGGAGTGCGAGCCTGTTTCTGTCCCGGCATACCATCTGAAAAACAGGTTCCAGACCCTTCTCGGCTAACAAATGACAAATCGCCAGAGAACCGATTCTCATCACCGCGCTTTGAATATCAGTGACATTTATCGCACATACCTTATCCCTCAACAGTTCGGCATCTTTTAGGCATTTCTCAATATTTGTCCCCTTGGGCGGACCAATTTCACTGGTGACAACAAACTTCTTACCTTCAAAAGCTTCCGAAAGTTTACTCATTTTTACTTTCCTCCAGCAACACGCATTGTCAAAATATTTTGCTATTTTAGTCGGTAGACGCAGGCTTTAGCCTGCGTCTTCGCACCCTGAAGGGTGCGGCTACCGGTAGCTGCCATCTTCAGTTTTCATCATTTTATTCTTGATACTACCCAGCGACAACTTTTTGCGGGGTTGTTTTTTTAGACCAGTCCTTAGGCGCTTGAAATGCCTCTAAGAGGTCTAACCTATCTGATTCCTTTAAGCGCTCATAAATTAATTGCCACCCACAATCCTTTTCTTTATCCACCTCGCATTTGCCATCCTTCGCTCCCCCGCAGGGACCGTTAAGCAGACCCTTAGGGCAGCGGGTCAAAGGACAAATCCCTCCCGTAGCCTCCAGGATGCATTCACCACAGAGGCTGCATTGTTCCTCAAAATTGGAGATTAGCCCTTTGGGACCTAAAGTCGTTTTTACCTCAGCGCCGATACAGAGAGTATTACATCCGGGATGAACAATCTTTTTTGTAATCTCGGTAAGGGTTTGATTGCCCAAACCACAGGAAAGAACTAAAATGCTTTCTGCTTCATCCAAAGTTTTTTGCTTCTTTCTCAATTCAGTCCTTACTTTGGGAAGATTGCAACCAGGGTCAAGAACAATCCAATCAACAATAACCTTCCCCTTCTCCTCCAATAGCTTCTTCATATCCTTTACCTCTGGCTCTCCTCCAGTATGACAAACTGTAGCACACTGAGCGCAGCCAACAAGAAAGATTTTTTGCTCTTTAAGATACTTTAATATTTCCTCAATGGG
>DAOVGU010000240.1 GCA_030672255.1 bacterium | reverse complement strand
CTAACGGGGTTTACTCAAGTTAGCAAAACACCTCATATGGGGTGGAATCAGGTAAAAATAAATAAATCACAAACTAATTACGGTAAACCAAATTTATTTAAAAATATTCCCGATAACTCCTATTTTTACTTTGTTCATTCTTACTATGGAGAGCCAGAGGATAAGAAGGTAATTGCCACAACCACCTTCTATGGTTTAGAATTTCCCTCTGCTATTTTCAAAGAAAACGTCTTCGCGGTCCAGTTCCATCCCGAGAAAAGTCAGAAGATTGGTTTACAACTTCTCAGTAATTTTGTAAAATTGACCCAAAAGGGTCATGCTGAATGTTAATGAAGCATCTCGTTGTTAAAAGAGAGATTCTTCCCCAGCACTTATTACGGATAGCCTTCACTCTCCCTGGAATAAGTGCTGGGTCAAAATGACTACGTGAGATTGCCACAGCCTTCGGCTTCGCAACGACTTCGTCGCTTTTAAGGTAAGAGTCTCGCTGGTTTTATTCTTCCGGAGACATAATGAAGCCGGAAACCTTCGGCAAACTTAACCCCACATTGTAGGCCGCGGAAAGCCGCAACCTTTCTCATCAGTTCGACATAATCAATCTTATCATGCTCCTTTAACCATTTTGCCTGGGAGAGATGGCAAAGAAGCATCCTTTCCTTTATGGGCATAAATTCGGTGATGTCAACATATTCTGTTGGTTGAAAATTTATCCCATTGACCGTATCCATAAAGTAGACCGGGCAAACCGGAACATAATTATTCCTTTTCGTCCCCCTCTCCTCATTCCTCCCCCTCAAGGAAGGGCTCCCATCCGGTGGATGGGAAAGAGGAGATAGGTGGGGGTGTAATTTGTAGTTGGGTAAACTTGCCATAAAGGAGGCATCAACCACCAACCGGGAGGTAACCACATGGTCACACATGTAGTCATCCGGAGAATGGGTAATGATGAGGTCGGGTTTAGTCTTTCGGATAATATCGATGACCTTATCCATCGTGGTCTTATCCCGGTAGAGCTCCAGATCGGGTGCTACCGGTCCCAGGCATTCTGCCCGTAAAATCTTGGCCGAATTTTTTGCCTCTTTATCCCTCATTCTGGCAAGAGTGGCCGCCGGAATTTCAAAATGGCCCTTATTGCCATTACAGAGATGTGCCATAAAGATTTTTGCTCCATTTTTCTTAAATTTGGCCAATGTCCCGGCACAAAGAATTTCCAGATCATCCGGATGTGCTCCCACAGCTAAGATACGCATAATATAGTTACAGTTTAAAGTTAAAAGTTGAGAGTTAAAAGTTAGTTAAGATCTTAAAGCTTCTTCATAAATCCATAGAGCATTGCTCGAATCTCTTCTCCTTCTTTTGTCAATTCTTTAGCTCCATCAGAATTAAAAATATTCAACCTCATAATTAATTCTAAAATAGTCAATACCTCATGCGCAGAACGATGACTATACTCTAAAAATTTTTTGAACTCATTGTTTGAACTACATCCTGCACCTTCAGCAATATTTAAAGGAATTGAATAGGCTGCCCGACGAAGTTGAGAAGTTAATCCATACTTTTCATCTATAGGCATTTTCGTAGAAAACTTATATAATTCTGTAGTATATTTCATTGCTCTCTGCCATATTTGCAATTTTCGGTAGTCTTGCATTTACTCTCTACTCTTAACTTTCAACTCTAAACTGATTTTCTCCCCTTTTTCTGCGGACTCCATCTCCTTCAAAACCAAGGCAAGAGAATCACGCGCATCCTCTGGCGTAACAACGGTCGGTTTTTTCTTCCCCTGCACACATTCCACAAAATATTTAATCTCATTATAGTAGCCACCTAACTCGGAGATGTTGCCGGATGTATCGGTTACCTTGGGAATATCCTCGCCTAATTTTGGATATTCGCTCTTTCCGGCGGTATAAATACCAAAAGGCTTGCTATAGGAGGTGTTATATTCCACCATCCCTTTCTCAAAGCGAGCAACGAAGGCCATTCTAAAGGGAAAGGTATCGACAAAATCCCAGCCGCCTTCAGCCGAAACAATACAGTCCGGATATTCAAAGAGGGAAAAGATATGGCCATAGCCTCCCTTAATCTTTGTCCCGGAAGAGAAAAGAGTTTTTGGCCTTCCCAGAAGATAAAGAATGTAGTCGGTATCATGGACGTGCAGGTCGAAGAGAGCGCTACCGCTTTTCTCCGGTATCTGAAGCCAGTTTTCCCAGCCCCAGGTCGGAAGAGGTGAAAGTCGGGTAAGAGCAAGGGAGAGAAGTCTCCCCAATTCACCGGAATCTTTGATTTCCTTTAGCCTGATATATTCCGGCCAAAATCTAATCACCTGGGCGATCATAAAGACAACGTCATTCTGGCGAGCCGCATCAACCATTTCATCGGCATCCTTCAGGGAAAGGGCGATTGGCTTTTCACAAAAAACATGCTTTCCAGAGTTGGCCGCTTTAACCACCCATTCCTTATGGATGTAGGTTGGCAGACAGATATCAACCGCATCTATTTCAGAACTCTTTAAGAGCTCTTCCGCATCTTGGTAGGCGGTTACATCAAACTTTTTTGCCAATTCCTCCGCCTTCTCTTTTCTGATGTCGGCAATTCCAGCCAATTTTGCTCCAGGCAAAAGAGCATAGCACTGACTATGCATTCCACCCATAAAACCAGCTCCAATCACTCCAATTTTAACCATTTTTTTCTCCTCAATTTTTCTCTTTTTTTCACATGGCGAGGAAAGTTTCTGTAGCGGCATTAGGCGACGGATGAAAACCTAAACAGAGAAGTCGCCTATAGCGAGCATTACTGTGAGCGTGCCGCCTAAGAAACTTTCTGAGCCTCCTTATATCCAAAAAACGCAATTCCCTTCCATCTTGGTAAAATAGTCAATAACAAACCAGACTCCGGCACAGGTATACTGACCTAAGATCAAACCCAAGAAGAAGGGAATGGTATTTTTATATAATTTTGGTCCTCCATATCTTAAGATTAATGTTTTCAACAACCAGGCAAGAAAGATAGTGAGCCAGAGTTGATTAATCCAGGCATTGGAGCCGATGGCAAAACCAATGGGATGCAAAGGCCACCAGAGAAATCTATTGCGCATAAACATTAGGAAAAACATTACCGCTACTCCAATACCCTTGCAGAACCAGCCAATTCCATTTGGGCCGGTTGGATGAAGAATCTTATCTGCCGCATATTTAAATGGCCTTTGCGGCCCTGCAACGAAAAACCACTTATTAAGATTTGCTCCTCCATAAGTATAAGCAAGGCGAATAACCAGCCAGAGGGAGGTAAGGATACCAATAATAAGAGCCAAAAGCATCCCTAAAAGGAGCAACCTTTTTCTTCTTCCCATCTCTTCGGCCATCTTTAAGCCATGGGCGGCCGGAGACATAACAAAGGTTCTTAAATCTGAGGAATAGACCCAGGTAAGACCTAAACCAACAAGACCAGAGGCTCCGACATTGGAAGAACCAACCGCGGAGACAACGGCTGGGGAAGAGATGGCTGGGCCGGTTAAGGTGGGGATACCACCTTCAGCAACAATCCGGGTTAAACCCAGAAAGAGAAGGAGAGCACCAAAGAGAAAGAGAAAAGAAATCCAGAAAGGGATACCGGAGGCAACTAACCAGCCGGTCATAAAGAGAATAGCAATGAGAAGTCCGATTACCGCTGTCCGATAGGAAAG
>DAOVGU010000224.1 GCA_030672255.1 bacterium | reverse complement strand
ATGTTGAAGAAGGAGGTTCTGAGGGAGTGTTTATTGACTGTTTATCTCCGTATAACCACGGTTGTCTTTGTGAAACCTGTATTCAGAAATTTAAGGAAGATACAGGGTTTAACCTAAGAGAAAATATACAATTTGCTCTTGCTCCTACAACAGACTTTTTAGAGGTTCATAAGAAAACTCACGCCAAAGAAGAATCCGTAAATGAGATAAAAAAAGACCCTGTTTTTAAGAAAAGGTATATTAACTGGAGGTTAAGGACATATACGGAATTCCTGAAGAATCTACGTGAAGCTGTTCAAAAAAAGACAGGCAAAAAGATAGTATTTATCTCTAATGGACATGTTAGCGGTCCATACCTTTATAGTTATGCTCAAGATGTTCTTGATTCAGTATACTTTGAGATGGGATATACTTATCCACCTTATGAATATGGGAATAACATCTGTGCTTACAAGATAGGGACAGCTATTGGAGGAGGGAAAGCCCCACTTATCGTTACCAGAGTTAAAGAAGGGATACCGACTGCCTCTATGCTAAAGGTTAGTTTAGGAGAGGGTATGGCCTTTGGTGGGTATTTTACACCTTGGGGATTTTATCTTCATGAATCTACAGATTTACAAAAGGCAATACAGGAATACAATAGCTTCTTCAAACATTATGAAAATATTTTCTCTCAAGAAAAGGATATAGCCAGTGTAGGACTTCTATTTTCCTGGGATGTGGAGTTATTTGGTAACGAAGAAAAAAAGAAAGCCTGGAGGCAATTTATCTGGCTGCTTATGGATTTACATATTCCATTTAAGATTGTCCCGACTAAGCCAGATTTATCGTTGAAGGCTCTCTCTCACTGTGAATTACTAATTCTGCCGGATGTAGAAATAATGTCCAATTCCCTCTTGAATGTATTGAGAGAGTATCTTGAACAAGGTGGTAAAATTATTGCTACTGGTGAAGCAGGGCGATATGATGAGAAATTTAAAGAACGTAAGGAAAGATTGTCGGGTAAGAATATAAAAGTTCTACAAAACAATTTACTGATGGAGTATGTAGCAAACAGAATCTCCGGGCCAGATTGGGGTTTAACTATTCGGAAACCTGAAGGAGAATTAGTAGAAACATTAGAATCTATGATTGGTGAGAAAGATATAATTACTAATGCAAAAGAATCTACAATATTTAATCTAACGGAAACATCTGATGCTATTCTGGTTCATATTGTCAATTATAGTTGCAATCGAAGAACCGCTCAGGTGTGGATTAAACCTGAAATGAACCTTGAGTTAAAAATTAAGGTTGGAACTTCCATTAAGGAAGTTAAATTACTTTCTCCTGATTTAGAAAATTATGAACAGGAATTAAATTTTGAACAGAGTAATGGCTATATTTGTTTAAAAATTTCCCAAGTTATTCACTATTGTGTTATAAAAGCTGTGAAGACGGACTATGGTAATTTATTGCATGGAATTTCAAAGCAAAGCAAGCTTTGCCACTACATAAACAAAATAAATATGTAGTTGCCGAGCTTGCTCGGCTATGTTCTTTTAAAAACCAAAAGAAAAAGGGAGGAAAAAATATGTCAAAACGGGATTTTATTGCGCGGGAAAAGGAGATGGCTGCACGAAATTATGAAGGACGGGAGCTGGAATATCTGCGTCAGGTTCTTACCTCAGGAAAACTCTCCTCTTTAGCCGGAGGAGAATTTACCCCAAAGTTTGAAAAGGAATTTGCCGGAATGGTTGGCACCAGGTATGCGGTAGCGATGAACTGTTGTATGAGCGCCCTCCATACGGCGGTAATCTCTGCTGGGGCTGGTGCAGGAAGCGAAGTCATCTGTGACCCGGAATATATCTTTGCGGCACAGGCAGTTTTGTATGACAATGCTATTCCCGTCTTTGTGGACATTAATCCGGTAACACATAATATGAACCCGGAAGGAATAGAACCGGCAATAACGGAGCGAACCAAAGCCATTATTGTGACCCATGCCTGGGGATTGCCGGCAGAGGTGGACCGCATTGTTGAAATTGCTCATCGCCATAATCTCCTGGTAATTGAGGACTGCGCCGAAGCAATTGCGGCTACTTACAAAGGAAAATATGTAGGAAATTGGGGTGACATTGGTTGCTTTAGTTTCCAGGCAAGTAAACAGATGTCTTTAGGGGATGGCGGAATGGCTACGACCAATAGTAAACAACTTGCCGAGAAACTTGCTCAGAATGCCGGCGCACCAACCTCTGGTTCGGTCAGTTACGGGCTGCATTATGGTTATCGGATGACCGAGACAACGGCCGCGGTTGGTTTGGCGCAACTGGAAACTCTCTCTGAGAATATCAAAAAACTCAAAACCAATGCCCAATATTATGATGAGGCAGTAGCCGGATGCAAGTGGTTGCGGCTTCAGCGTGGTCCTGATGAAGCGGTCCATACCTTCTACCACTGGGCCGCCACTTTTGAAGGAGAAAAATACGGAATTAGCTTAGATGATTTTAAGAATGCCATTGAGAAAGCCGATATTTCCTCTATCGCTGGCTATACAGATATGCCCGCCTACCGGCATCCCTTGATTAAAGAGAAACTGGCGCATGCCTTCCACTGCCCAACCTATAAAGGTAATAAGGATAATTATCCTGTGGGTCTCTGTCCGGTGGCGGAAAAAGTTATCCCCCGCGTCGTAATTGCGTATATGATCGAACCAGAAGAAACCGCCAAAAAAGAGGCAGAAAAACTCCGTCAGGTTATTGAGGAATTGGAAAAAACATAAATGGAAATTAGCCTGTTAGTAATTCTGGATAGTTCCGATAAGGAAAATAAAGGAGTGGATTTAGGGGTGGAAGGTGATTAATTCCTGTTTTTCATCAAAGGTTATCTTAAATTTGGGGAAGATATCCAATCGGCCAAGAAGGAGTGGGACCTCCTCTATGAGTGCCCAGGCTAATCGTATATTGAGTTTTTTGCCGTTTAAAATAATATTTGCTTTTTTAAGAATATATGGCACACCGCTGCCAGAAACACCTTTTATTTCTAAAATTTCATCCTTAGGATTTTGTTTAAGACCTAACGCTTTGCCAACTTCCAGTGGAATCATTGTTATATCTGCACCTGAATCGATATACATTACTGCTTCTACTCTTCGGTTTTTGTATTCAAGAATGATATCGGCTACAGGCCTCAGAATCATACCGCTAATTATGGAGGATTCTTTTCGGTAATGAAACTTGATCATAACACTAAAACTGATTTTTCAGGAATTTTTGCAATAAATGGGGTTTTATGTGGATATTTTTTCCGTACAGACTTTAACATAGAGACTAAATCTTTACCATTAGCAACAACTTTTTTGTTTATCATCACTATGTATTGGTTAGTGTATTCAGATGTATCTAATTTCACAAAGGTTTGGAAATTTTCTGACATTCTTAAATCACCTCCACTATTGATAAGTTTACTATATCTTGAAGGAGGCGTCAAGAGCATCTAAAAAATAATGGTAATTGGTTTATTAATAATGATAGATAGCACCGCTAAGGAAAATTATAGAGTTTCTCAAGAAACAATCTTTCCTTTCCTGGAGCATTTTGGCATCCCTTATAGAGGGATTGATTTAGCAAAAGAAGAAATAATAGACTTCAATGTAAATGGTATATTAATTGCTCAGGAAGGACTTGGAGCAAGAATTCCTGAGAAGATAAAGCAATCTCTTTATCAAGCGGTCAAACAAGGGACAGGCTTAATCAATCTTGATTATCATTTAAATTTTTGGAAAGAACTTTACGAACCTCTAAAAATAGAGAAAATAGAGAAAGAGAGTAAAACCTCTCTGATTAAAATCGGAGAGAATCATGAGACACACCCCCACCTACTTCCTCTTTCCCATCCACCGGATGGGAGCCCTTCCTTGAGGGGGAGGATAGAAGAGGGGGGAACAGAAAAGAAACTACTTCAGCCTTTAGAATTTCTCAGGGTAAAGACTGAAGGAGAGCCCCTTTTATTGTCCGCCGAAGATATTTCACCTTTACTTCTTATTTCCTCCCCTTTGAAATTAGTGCAGTTTCTCATTTCACCCAAATTATGGCTTCCAGAATATCTTGGGCATTGCGCTGGATTGGATAGTATTCTCTTACGTACCATCATCTGGGCGGTGAAGAAACCGTTTGTGATGAAAGCAATGCCTCCTTTTGTTACCGCAAGGATAGATGATGCCAATGGTTCTGCCAATGTCTTTGGCAAAAAGAGGGATTCCGCCAATAAGAACTTTGCTTATGTGGGTATACTTAATAAATATGGTTATGTCCCCAATATCGGGCTTTATATTGATGACATTACTGAGGAAGACGGTAAAATCATCAAGGAAAAGTATGACCAAAAATTAGCAGAATTCTCTCCCCATGCCTTCTCCGACCCTAAGAATGTCAATGAATTTCCGGTCTATATGCATCATAATGGAGAGGAGTTTTCTGTAGAAGAACTAAGGGAGAACTTTGCCCGGGTGGATAAAAAGTTTTCCCATTGGAAAATTAAACAGAGTAAGACAGTAAATGTCCATTTTGGAGAAATAGGTTTGAATGCTTTGCCTTTCTTGAAGGAAAGAGGGCTAACTTATATGATGAATCCAATGAGATTTGGGAAAGCCTTTATTGATCAGGAAGCCAGAAACTGGCATCCCAAACCATATGGTTATATCAGAGGTATCGGAGGTATTATTGACTATATGCTTGATGACCCGGAGTTCTTTAATGTCTATGCTGGTGAAATTCTCGGTCCTAAAGATTATGTTGCTCCTTATGCCGATTTTCTCTATTCCTGCACACCCTTTTGGAATGAGAATCCTAATAATGACCTCCAGAAAGCAGCAGAAAGAGGAGCAGAACAGATTAAATTGGGGCTTAATAATGGTTTCTTTGGCTGTCTGGTAGCTCACGAACAAAGAATTGCCACCCTTTCTCTGAAGGAATTTGAAGAGGTATTAAAAAGGATTGATAAACTAACCTCTAAATATAATAGAATCTTTAAAGGTTATGACTATATCGCTGAGTATGCAAAATCAAAATATGATACAAAGATAACTGAAGCAAACTATAATCCTACCTCTAAAGAGATAAAACTAAAACTTACCGGTAAATCTACCTTGCCCTTAAAGATTTATCTTTTTAATGATGAGAATTGTGAATATGAGTTCAAGGAAATACCAGAATTTGGAGGAGAGATAGATGTTATTTTGCAAATCTAAAAAATGGCTTAAGTTATGTTATTTACTTTTTTGGCATTAATCTTTTTTACTCTTTTTGGGCTCTGCTATAAGATAAGCGCTTATCAGAAAAGCGATCCTGTAATGATGAATACCAGTGTACTCTTTTTCGCGGGATTAATGGCTTTGCTCTTCCTTTCAGTGAACAACTCTTTTCAATATAATTTTACTGTCGGAGTGCTCGGACTTTTAGGAGGGAGTTTTTTCTTTGCTGCCAGCCTTTCCATTCTTTATGCTTTGAGGAAAGGGGGGAAGATTTCTGTCTGCTGGACAATGTTAAATTTGGGAATGGTCATTCCGGTTCTCTTTTCCATATTTTTCTGGAAAGAGAGTTTAGACCTTAAGAAAATTTTAGGATTACTTTTAATTTGCTCCTCTATTATCTTAATTGGACAGGAAAGAAAATAAATGTGGAAGAAATTTGCTGCTTTAGCCTTTTTCGCTAATGGTTTTTGTCTTTTAGTCGGGAAGGTACTTGCTGAATCTGGATTGGGCAATTTTATTCTCCTCTATCTTCTAATCTTTTATTCCATTGGGTTTCTCTACTCTTTCCTTCTCTGTTTGAAGAATAGGATTATTCCTATCAAAAAGGCTGTTCTTGTCGGTGCAGGAGCTGGAATAAGCAGTTTTTCTGGTTCCCTATTTTTACTCTTAGCCTTAAAGAGAATAGCTGGCCCAATCGTGTTTCCTATTGCCATCGGCGGAAATCTCGCTACCGTAAGCCTCTTAGCTACTCTCATCTTTAAAGAAAGATTAGGAACAAAAGGAATTTTGGGGATAATCAGTGGAATCGCTGGTATTATTTTACTCAGCATATAATGGAAATTAGCCTGTTAGTAATTCTGGATAGTTCCGATAAGGGGAATTATAGAGTTTATCAAGAAACAATTTCTCCTTTTCTTAAACATTTTGGCATACCCTGTCAGAAATTAGAGATTTATCTCTAATGGGTCTTGAAGAGAGGAGTAAAGGGAGGGTTACGAACTTTTCTTTAAAAAATGAATTCAATGAGCAAAACCTATTTCTTCCAGAACAACTTTCTTAAATGTTTCTTTATTTCCCAGGCGTTTAGCAGCATCCAGAATTTCAATTCCGGCAAGTCTACCTTCCGCATCATAATCAGCAGCAATTCCTTCATCAAGATGTTTTGTCGTTACTGTAGTCTCCTCAAATCTTATATAAAGAGCGTCTACTTCCGGGTCATAAGTAATTTTCATAGCCTCTCCTTTTCAAACATAGTAAACATAAACCGTTACTACCACAATTTCACTCTCTTCCTCTATAAAAATTGGTCGCACCTGTTTAATTTTATAAAATTTCTTATTCCATGTACTATTAAAAGAGAAATCTTTCCTGGCTTCAAGCCTGCCCAATTCTGCTGGAGCCCAATTACTTGTTTGAATAGTTTCAACAATTTCCTCTTCCGTAGTTCCTCTATAGTTAAGTTGCTCTTCAGCATGTTTAGTAATTCGGATCGGTTTCATTTACCAAGAATATATTGTATTCTAAAAAGAAGAGGAAAGCAAGTTTGTGTACTATTTCCCGCTTTTAGTTGGTTTGATATGTAGCTTTAATATAATTCTGGAAGCCCAAAAATGGAGATCACTTTATTAGTAATTCTGGATAGTTCCGCTAAGGGGAATTATAGAGTTTATCAAGAAACAATTTCTCCCTTTCTTAAACATTTTGGCATACCCTATCAACAAATTGATTTAGCCAAAACAAAAACAATAAACTTTAATACAATCGGGATTTTAATTGCTCAGGAAGGCCTTGGCGAGAAATTATCCAAAAGAACAAAAGAATCTCTTTATCAAGCGGTCAAACAAGGGACAGGCTTAATCAATCTTGATTATCATTTAAATTTTTGGAAAGAACTTTACGAACCTCTAAAAATAGAGAAAATAGAGAAAGAGAGTAAAACCCCTCTGATTAAAATAGGGGAGACTCATGAGACACACCCCCACCTACTTCCTCTTTCCCATCCACCGGATGGGAGCCCTTCCTTGAGGGGGAGGATAGAAGAGGGGGGAACAGAAAAAAAATTACTTCAGCCCTTAGATTTTCTTAAAGTAAAAACCAAAAGTAAGTCCCTCTTATTATCCGAAGATGACTCGCCTTTAGTTTTTTGTTCACCTTCTCTCAAGTTACACCCCCACCTACCTCCCCCCTCGAGGGGGAGGAATGAGGAGAGGGGGGAAGGAGAAAATCCCTATGCAATTAAATTAGTGCAGTTTCTCATTTCTCCTAAATTATGGCTTCCAGAATATTTTGGATACTGCAATGGATTGGATGACATTCTTTTACGCTCTATTATCTGGGCGGTGAAAAAACCCTTTATTATGATGGCAATGCCTCCCTTTGTTACCTGCAGAATAGATGATGCTAATGGCAGCGCCAATATTTTTGGCAAGAGAAAGGATTCCGCCAATAAAAACTTTGCCTATATCGATCTCCTTAACAAATTTGGTTATATCCCCAATATTGGGCTTTTCATTGATGATATTGCTGAAGAAGATGGAAGGATTATTAAGGAAAAATATGATAAGGGGTTGGCTGACTTCTCCCCCCATGCTTTCAGTGACCCTAAGAGTATCAATGAACATCCAATCTATATGCATCATAATGGGAAGGAATTTTCTGTCCAGGAACTAAAGGAGAACTTTGCCCGGGTGGATAAAAGGTTTGGAGAGTGGGAGATTAAGCAGTCCAAAACAATTAATGCCCATTTTGGCGAGATTGGAGTAAAATCTTTGCCCTTTCTAAGAGAACGAGGCATAAAATTTACGATGCAGCCCGGTGTCCCCTTTGGCTATACCTGGGCCGGGGCAGTCGAAGGTAAGCACCCCGAATGGAATCCAAAACCCTATGGCAATCACGGATTTAATTATGATATAATGCTAAATCATCCTGAATTCTTTAATGTGGTTGCCCATCCTTTAGGTAG
>DAOVGU010000144.1 GCA_030672255.1 bacterium | reverse complement strand
CTGTCCCTCAGATCTATCGTTTTTTACCCGATAGTAATTTTATTTTAACTCTCAACTCTCAACTCTCAACTTTTAACTCTTTTCAAGCAGTAGTTGTTCTTGACTGTGGCAATTTAGAAAGGGTTGGAAAGGTTGGCTCTCTCATTAAAGGGGAACCGATCATCAATATCGACCATCATCTTGACAATAACCTTTTTGGCAGTCTTAATTGGGTTGACAAAAAGGCGAGCAGTGTCGCCGAGCAGATCTTTTTCATCAGCAAAATTTTGCAGCTTCCCTTGAATAAGAAATTGGCAACTTTACTCTATACCGGAATCATTACCGATACCGGCTCCTTTCAATACCATCTGACACCAGCTACTCACAAAATTATTGCAACCTTAATCTCGAAAGGGGTAGTCCCCGAGGAGATTGCTAAAAATGTGTATCAGAGTTTGCCCTTTGCCTCCTTTAAACTCTTTGGCATGGGACTTTCCACTTTGAGAGAGACTCCTGACCATAAAGTCTGCTGGATGAAGGTCACAAAAGAGATGTATCGGAAAACAAAGACCTCTGTAGAGGACACAGAAAGGTTCATCGATTATCTCCGGCAAATTAAGAATCTTAAAATTCTCTTTATTCTGAAAGAAATATCAAGGAACAAAACGAAAGTAAGCTTTCGCTCCATCGGAAGGATTGATGTACGAAAGATAGCCGCAAGGTTTGGTGGTGGTGGTCATAAGAATGCGGCCGGGGCTATTCTTGCTGAGCCAATAGATAAAGCAGAGAAAATAATCCTGGAGGCGATCAAAATTGAGTTAAGAGTTAAAAGTAGAAAGTTAAAAGTTTTAAACTCTTAACTTTGAACTCTAAACTTTAAACTTTTTTGATTTATGGATGGATTGTTGAATATCAATAAACCGAAGGGAATTACCTCCTATGATGTTATTAGATTTATTAAGAAGAATTTTCATTTTAAGGAGAAGATTGGTCATACCGGAACCTTGGACCCGGCGGCGGCCGGGGTGCTCCTTGTTTGCTTGGGAAAAGCAACAAAGTTTTCCTCTCTTCTTATGGCCCAGGAGAAGGAGTATGAAGCCGTTTTAAGGCTTGGGATAAGAACCGATACCTTAGATGAAGAGGGTAAGGTTCTCTCTAAAATTGATAAGATCTCGGTAACAGAGGAAAGAGTGAGAGAAATCTTCTCCTCCTTTGTGGGAGAGATAAAACAGGTTCCTCCTCTTGTTTCCGCTCTTAAGTATCAAGGAAAAAGAATGTATGAGATTGCCCGGGAAGGAAAGGATGTACCCCGAAGAGCAAGGAGAATAAGAATTAAGGAGTTAGAGATTAAAGAGATCAAGATTCCTTTCGTCTCTTTTCGGGTTATCTGCTCTAAGGGGACATACATCAGGGCTCTCTGCCGGGATATCGGGGAACTACTTGGCTGTGGCGCTTTTCAATCCGCTCTTATCAGAAAACGCATTGGTCCATTCTTGCTAAGAGATGCCCTTACCCTTGAGCGGCTGAAAGAAAAGGAACTATCTTCTTCCTTAATTCCAATTTCTGAGGTTCTTAATCTTATCAAAAAGTGCCTCTCGGTAAATTCGAGCTCTTGACATCTCAAGTAGAATATGTATAATGTTCCTTATGAGGGAACAAAATTCATATTATTGTGCAGGAGGACGATATGGTTAGAAGTTTATCTCCTCAAGAAGCAAAGTTAGTGCTGAAATTAGAATGGGATCGGCAAAAATACCTTACTCATAAGGACATCATGGCTATTTTAAAATGTAACTATGGTAGTGCGAGAAAAATAGCTCATCGGTTAGTGTCCAAGAGGTGGCTGGAACGAATTATCGCCGGTAAGTTCCTATTGATTCCTGCCGAGCGTGGGGTAGAGAAGGTGGCCCCGGATATGAACCCCTATTTTATTGTTAAGGTTTTGAATGAACCATACTACTTTTCCTATCGCATTGCCTGCCTTCACCATGGCTTAACTACTCAGATGCCCAGAACAGTTCATATTGCCCTTTTGAGACAGAGACCCCCGATAGAATTGAAGAATGTGGAGTTTCATTTTGTAAAACTCCTGAAGGATAAGTTTTTTGGCTGGGAGAAAACTAAAATTTTTAATGAAGAGGTCAACATGGCCGATTTAGAGCGGACGGTCCTGGATGCTGTTGATAGAGAAGAATTGGTTGGCGGTATTGAGGAGGCAGCCAGAGTTGTCTGGCGCTCCTATGGACGGCTCAATTGGGTAAAGGTTAAAGAATACTTGCTCAGGATTAAAAGTAACTCATTATCTCGAAGGTTAGGTTTTTTATTTGATTTTTTTGCTCTAAAGATAACTAAAAACCTGGAGAATTTCTTGTCAAAACAGGTAGGTCGTAATAAGATTCTTTTGTCCTCTCCCCGGAGATGGGGTAAAGAGGGAGAGTTGAATGCTAAATGGAATTTAATAGTAAATGTACCTGCCGAAGAACTTAGGGCTTGCTAAAACCCTTAAGGCTGAAATTAAAGTCCGATGATTGAACAGAAATTTGTCGATTTATTTGCCTATGGGACGGGGGTCAATTTGATGGTCGCCGAGCGCGATGTGCTCCTGACCTATGTGATAAAGATCCTTGAAGAAATGGCTTTCTTGGATAAGATGGTTTTTAAGGGTGGTACGGCCTTAAGAAAATGTATATTTGGAAAGCAAACCAGATTCTCCCTCGATCTTGATTTCACCAACTTAGAAGAGAAGGAGCCGGATGATGTCATATTAGAAATTGCTTCTATCTTTAATAAGACCTATTATGATATTACATTTAGCGTAGATTCAAAAGATTTCTATGTAAGCAATGATAGGCTTTCCTGTGGAGCAAAGATAAATTATCATCACAGTTGGAGAGAAGGATTTTTTGAGTTTGACCTCAGTTTTCGAGAAGCGCCAATACTACCATTAATAAAACTTCCTTTAATTAAACAAACTTATTTTAAATATTTAGAATTTGCTCCGCCCTTGGTTAAATCTTTTCGATTAGAAGAACTTTTAGCGGAGAAGATCAGGGCCACTTACCAGCGTGTTCGGGCAAGAGATGTATATGACTTAGATCTATATGCCGGGAGACCATTAAACTTAGATGTAACTCGTACCTTGGTAATTCTTAAGTTCTGGAATGTAAGAGGTAATTTTGAACCGCAGAGTTTTTTTAATAAATTGCAGACCAGTAGCTATAACTGGGCGGATCTGCAGGATTTAGTGAGTAAGAATAAACAAATAAATTATAAAAGATTATCTGAGAGATGTTTTAGGAGGTATCGATTCTTAGAAAATTTGACCAACGAGGAGAGAAACCTGCTTCAGGATGTCAAGAGCCATCGAAGGAATAATTTGAGAAACAAGATGACAAAAGAACTGAATGCTACATTCAAAAAATGAAGACACATGGGCTCTTAATGCCAGAAATAAGGGAATTACTGAAGGAAAATCGGATCGAGGAAATGAAAGCGGTTCTTAAAGATCTCCACCCGGTTGATATCGCCTCTATTTTAGCCAATCTCAAAGATGAGGAGGCGATCGTGGTCTTTCGCCTCCT
This sequence comes from bacterium, assembly GCA_030672255.1. Lineage (GTDB taxonomy): Bacteria > Ratteibacteria > UBA8468 > UBA8468 > UBA8468 > DAOVGU01. The sequence goes on along the minus strand of DAOVGU010000144.1, from coordinate 176 downwards.
TCCCAAAGCTCTTGCTCTGGAAACCTTTAATGAATTGGAGGAGGAGGAGCAGGCAGGCTTTCTTTCGTTGTTGGGGAAAAATTATGCAGGCGAGGTTTTAAATGAGATGGCTGCCGATGAGAGGGCTAACCTTTTCGAAGAGCTGCCGGCAGAAATCATCCAGCGATTTCTCCCTT
>DAOVGU010000165.1 GCA_030672255.1 bacterium | reverse complement strand
GACACGAAGTGTCATTCCGAGTGGAACGAGGAATCTCTCTCTTCAATGAAGTAAGAGATTGCCACAGCCTTCGGCTTCGCAACGACTGCGTCGGATTGCTTCACTTCGTTCGCAATGACGTGGTTCACTGAGTACTTACCTCAAAGGTTTAAGCCCGATAGAAGTTTTCAAAACCCTTCTAACCAAAGGGTTAACTCCAGAACTGGCTAAACAATTTGGTCTGCCACAGACAATGTTTCCTTAATCATTATTTGCACCAATGATGGAATCATTTTTAATGCCAATTGATTGGTCAAAGGCTACTTTTATCTTCATCTATTTTCCTGATTATTTTTTTACTCCTACTCTGCGCTCCTTTTTAAAATCCCCCCTCTACCAGCACTCTGAATCTCCAGTTATTTACGGGGAGCAGGCACTCTTTTGAATTTTTCTTTTTAGTGATGTTGATCTTTTCACCTCTTCCTCTTACTCTTTAATATTATACTTTAAGACTAAGGCTTTACTGAGTGAAATCATTCTTTCTCTACTATCTCCTGTAAGGTTTCTTTTCTTCCTGCCACTCTTTTACCGCTTATAGCCACATAGGCTTCAGCATATCTAACCCCGCATTGGAAACCTCTGTAGCGGGAAAGGGTTAGTTTTGCTTGTCCATGGTAATAAAGAGGTACATCTTCTCCTGAACCAAAGCAACTTTACATCCCAATCTTGCCGCAGCAATGGAGGCACAGATACCAGCAACCCCTCCACCAATAATTATTGTATCACCTATCCAGTCAGTTGTATTTGGCTCAGTAATAATCTTTTCTCTCATTTGTTATATTTTTCCTACAGGGCAAACCTGTAAACACCGTTCAATAATTATATCCATACAAAGGGGATTACGGTAGAGTCTGACCTGGATTGGGTCTTTATGTTGAAGAGATTCTTTTACTTGTTCTTCAGTCAGTTTATCGGGAACAGGCAATTTAGGGTCTTTCCATCCAATACAGAAATTTCCTGCTTCTGGCACCATTCCTAAAGACCTCGCCCATCTACAGCGGGTTTCCTGTCGTGCGTACTGAAGATATTCCCTATTTCCAATAGAGATTTTCTCCAATTTTTTAGTATCAAGGGCTCGGACAGGACAGGCATCAGCGCATTTGCCGCATTTTGTGCAAAGTGCAGGGCCATTGTAAGCGGTTTCTGGCAATTCCGCTGTTGTTAACAAAAAACAAAATCGTTGCCGAGGACCATATTCGGGAGTCAAAAGCAGTCCACTTAAACCCAATTCCCCTAAACCGGCTGCCACCGCAAAAGGAGAATTAGCTCGCAAATCAGGAGTGCCCCCGCTAGTAGGAAAAGATTTCAATGCTAAATCCAATAGAGGTATTGAACACTCACCTTTCAAAGATAACCACCGAGCTAAGTCATCTGCCGCCCAGAACATTTCCCGAATAGTTTGATATCTCAAAAAAGTATAGGACACGCCATCTTCTGCAGGAGGCTTACCCGCCAGTTTAACCACCTCATCTAAAATGTGGGCCAGTAGTACAATAAGGGATTTGGCTCCAGGTAAAATTTTCCGAAGGTTTAAACTATTAGGAACCTTTTCTACCGTTTCTACGGAAGCTATGCCAATTTTGTCAACCTGCGAAAGAAACGGCAAGGCACGAATCTTTTCTAATATATTTTTATTTGAATTTATCTTAATTAAATTCTTCCTTTAATTCCTCAAATTTGACATTGGTCAGCAACCCTTGATAAATAATATTTTTTCCTTTGAGCCCTTTATACCTTAAAGCGCTTTTAGCAAGCGGCATTGCCCCAACCCGCAACCGATAAGAGTTAGACTTATCATCCCAACTTGTCCAGCGGGACAAAGGCATACCGTCATCTCCCCAGTTATCTAACATTCGGCAAAGATTCCCTACCCCAATTTGTAGACGGATTGAGATGGAATACTTCAGAGAGTTTGCATTTAGCCCAGTTAGGTTTTTTATCTCTGTTTGAACTCTCCTTCCCAGAACTATAATTCTAGGGAAAAGTTTCCTCATCTTTTCTTCATAGGGATAACCCTTGGGAAAATCGAGATTGGTATCATCAATTTTTTCAATTGGAACTATGGCCAGATAATCTGCACTTGAGGATATTGCCAACTGACGAATGCGTTTTAGTTTTTCTTCCTGAGATAAATCGGCTGCTTTTTTGAGACGTCTCGGAGCCCGGGAATAGTTTTTATTATATTTTCGGATAGGTCTGCTCATACAAAAGCGGAGGCAATCGGCAAGATATCCTCCAATAGGATTCATACCTGAATCAAATGCTTGATAAATGGTCTCCTCATCTATATGTTTAGGTTTTTTCAACACATCAAGATGAGCTTGTTCTCCCCAGATACAATTCCAGCGGTTCATTTTTGCATATTCGTATTTTTTCCCTTCTATTTGCACCACGCTTTTACCCGGAGGTAAGAGGTCATGCTTCAATCCTCCTCCAGCACAGTGTTTGACACATTCCATACATTTATCGCATAATTTTGGACCATTGTACAAAGGGTCAGGTATAAGAGATGCATCGGTAATAACCGAGACCAATCGCTCTCGTGGTCCATACTGGGGAGACATAAACATACCATGCCAGCCAAATTCTCCCAATCCTGCGGCTACCGCCGCGTGCATGTGAGAAAAATTCCCGCTGTGTTCCCTTTTAAGTTCTTTAAATACCCGATGGTACCACCAACCTGTGTTTGGAAATGGTAAAACACGATATCCTTTTGCCTCCAAAAATCGTGCCATCTGATAACTCATAGTATCAAGTTTGGGAAGCATACCTGTTGCATACCCTACGCCATAATTGGCTGATGGCTCCCCTTCGAATTCCACCCCGGCATCAGGGTAATGAATTGCCATAACTATTACTGATTGAGCAGAAGGCAGGTGAGCTTTGGGACTCAACCTTTCAGGAGCATATTTCCATCGTTCCACATTTGCTATGCCAACTAAGTCCGCACCTAATCTTATTGCCTCATTTTTTACTTCTTCGGTTAATTTTCTTACACTTATCATTTGGTCTCTGTTTTTTTATTTATTTAAATTGAGGCAGTAACTCTTTTGAGTTAGCCAATAACTCATCAAGCATTGGCTCTGCTTTCTCAGGAAGGATTGCTTGAGGGTCAAGCATAAGTGCCTGCAAAGCCAATTTTTTATCTCCTTTTACACCCGCATCTACCACCAGTTCCTGCCAGGCAATTATTTTCTCTAACTGCCCTTTTAGTACTAAAGGTGCTTCTTCCAAATAGAGAGGTCTTATACAGTGAGAATCGGTAACCCCCTCAACCTCTAAGACCGCAGTATCTGGAAGGTTGGGAACCGTACCTTTATTTGGAATATTAACGATATGGATATGTCGGGTTCCAGTGGTAAGCGCTCCAATCAATGAACCCAGTGATTCAACGCTAGGACTTTTTGGAAGAGCAACCTTACTTAAATATTTCTTATATTCTTTGATTATCATCTCTCTGGTAAATGGCTTCTCTTTAATTTCTCCCTTATACATTCTGGATATATTAATTCCCCCTTCTTTAACTTTAGAAAGTCCATAAGGTAAATTCCCATCCTTTACCTGGGCAAGGAAGGGATAAAATTCAATGATGTGGGAGTCATCAGGATAAACAATCTGATACCCATAAATCTGGGATAATTTTGCATGCAAGATGCTTTCTTTTGGAGGTTTACGGGTAGCCATCCTCTTTCGCAGTTCTGGGTAAAGGTCCTTTCCTTGATGATAGATTTTAGTAAACCAGTAGTAATGGTTTGTCCCAATCCAGACCGTATCCAGCTCCTCTGCCGGAACCTCAAGGATTTCTGCTGCATATTTAATACCTCCCTGAACTCCATGGCAGATACCGATTACATTTTTAAGGCGGGAGCACTTATTCATTGCTCGACAAAGAATGGCCATCGGATTAGCATGATTTATGAAGATAACATTCGGACACCTTTTTTCCATCTCTCGACAGATATTAAGGTAAATGGGAATGGTTCTGAAACCAGCCATCATTGCGGCTGGACCAGCGGTATCGCCAACAACCTGGAATATTCCATAGCGAGCGGAGATGAGAACATCTTGCATATGAACTCCTCCGGGCTTGTAAAAACCACCTCCGCCTCCTCCGATACCTCCGATATCCCCAATAGCAAAAGTTGCTCCATCTACTGCTTGAGAAAGATTACCGGTAGCATATATTTTAAAGTTTGCTCCTGCTTCATCAGAAAGTCTTTTGCCGCATTTCGCCATCAGTTTTGCTCTCTCCAGATCGATATCATAAAGGACAATTTCGCTTCCCTTAAGTTCTTCAGTTACAGCTAAATCACCAAACACACCTGTAAAGTATAAAGCACCTCCACCCAGACAGACTATTTTTTTATTTGCCATAGTTTCTTGTCTCCTTCCATCTCTTAATCATCGTCTTTACATTCTCCCAGCTCTTTTCTGAATCTTCGGTGACATTGTCTACCGGAGAGAGGATAAAACCTTCCGGCCCAAGAGTAGAGATGGCTTTTTGAACTGCTTCTTCTACTTCTTCTTTATTCCCCTTCTCTATTGTGAGAAATCCATTGACTCCGCCCCATAGACAGATTTTTCCTTTTAATCTCTCTTTCAATTTGTTCAAGTCTGTCCCTTTTCCCATAATTGGGTCTACCCCAATGAGGACATCTATTCCCAATTCTAAAAAATCATCCAATAGAGGCATTACTCCCGAGGTCATAATATAACCAAACTTTGCTCCTGCTTGGTGTGTGAGCTCTATCTCTTTCTTCAAAACAGGAAACATAAATCTGCGATATAAAGTCGGAGACCATAGCTCAGTCCCTTCATACCAGGCTCTCCTTACCAATAAATCAATTCCTTCTTCAAGATAAATCTCCATTCTTTTTATATTCCAGGAAGAGACCATTTGCAGAAGTTCCTTTATCATTTCCGGTTCATCCATTGCTAAAAGAATAGCATTTTCTCCACCACAGAGCCATAAAAGAGCATCTGCGCCCATCGTTCCTCCATCCTCGTCAATTCCTTTTTCCGGGCCAGAGCTTCTCCATCCTCCGGAGACCAAAAGCCCTTTTTTTTGAGCGAATTCTTTTAATTTTTTACTCTTGTTTCTGAAATTAAAGATATCCTTAGATGTTGGTTCAGCGAAAAGAAATTTTAGAGCTTCCAAATCCTCTCTTTTTTCTATAAGAAATTTTTTGGAGCGGGGAGCAAGGTAATCGTTGAAAAGGGGAACAGAGTCCTTATAGGGCCAATCCTCTGTTTTTCTTACGATGGTGGTAAGTCTTCCCGCCGGTGTAATGTACTCCTTATGAAGGAGGGGATGTTTCTCCTCTTTTGTTATTTCTTTCCATTCCTTAATCTTTACCTCGGGATGAAAACGAAAGGGAAGTTCAGACAGTTCAACCTTGACATCTAAACCCAATTCCATTTGCTTTTCTATAAATTCGAACTGATTTTTACATTTCTGTTCCATTGCGGTAAAAATCATAAAACTACAGGGAATATAATTAGTTTTCCTGCTTTCTAATGTTGCCAACATTCTTTCCCGGGAACTAAATTTCTTTTTCATTGGTAGATTCTCTTAAAATTAAATTTGTTTTTAGAAAAATTTGTTTCTTTTTATTTTCTGGATTTTCAATCCTTTTTATTAAAATCTCACTGGCTAGCTTCCCCATCTGAATTTTATTCTGGGCTACCGAGGTCAAGGGAGAAGTCAAATAGGAAGAGACAGCTAAATTGTCCATTCCCACTACCGAGATATCCTGAGGGACTTTAAGTTTAGCCTCTTTTAAGGTCTTGAGCGCTCCAACGGCAAGATTGTCATCTATACAAAAGACCGCAGTAAAATCTACTCTTTTCTCTAAAAGTTTCTTCATACCATTATATCCTGCCTCATAACTATTTGAGCTAATTTCAGAATTAACTGCCTTTACTAATTCTTGATTTATCTTTAGACCGTTTTTCATAAGAGCCATTTTGTATCCTTCCAGAACATCCCTCACTGTAGAAATATTTGAGTCTTTAGTTATATGGACGATTTTAGTGCGCCCCAATCTGATAAGATAGGAGACCGCCTCACAGGCTCCATCCTTAAGATCGCTTACCACAAAGTCTGTTTTTACCTCAGGTAGGTACCTATCTATAAATACAAAAGGAAATTTTCGCTCCAGAAGTTCTCTAAAGATAGGTATGTTTTGGTTATTTTCAAGCGGGGCAACTAACAAACCGTCAACCTTCCTTTCCAATAATAATTGAATATGCTTTCTTTCCTTCTGAAAATTACCCGCGGAGTAAGATAGAACTATATCATATCCCTTCGTTGAGGCGGCCTCTTCTATCCCTTCCACTACTTCCGGGAAAAAGAGATCTGCTGCCCTGGGAATTATCACTCCCAAAACCATAGTTGAACCCCGGGCTAAATCCCTGGCAACCCTATTAGGAATGTAATGTAATCTCTCGGCAGCTTGCAATATTCCTTCCTTAGTTGCCTGACTTATAAAAGGATTCTCTTTGTCATTTAATACCTGAGAAACAGTAGCCGTAGAAACTCCCGCTTCTTTAGCTATATCCTTTAGAGTTGTCATTTCTTGTAAATATTCAGTAAAGTACGTTCCATCTTGTCATTGCGAGCGAACAAAGTGAGTGTGGCAATCCCTCACTTCTTTGAGATTGCTTCGTCGCTAACACTCCTCGCAACGACTGCGTCGGATTGCTTCACTTCGTTCGCAATGACGTGGTTCACTGAGTACTTACCATTTCTTTGCCGCTTCACATTAACCGCTTAAATAATAATATCATAATAAAACTCTTTTTGTCAAGGGACATAAAACCGACTATCCTTTCAAAGAGAGAAATCTTTATTTTGAACTCTTTATTAGTCAGATAAAAAATTATAGCACCAAATCCAATAGGCAGAAAAGAGGTAAATATTCAGTAAAGTAGGTTCCATCCTGTCATTGCGAGTCCGCCTCAGGCGGACATGGCAATCCCATCCTTGAAACAGCGAGATTGCGGAGTTTATCCCGAGTAATGTCATTGCGAGCCCGAAAGGCGTGGCAATCCCTCACTTCTTGAGATTGCTTCGTCGTTAATACTCCTCGCAACGACTGCGTCGGATTGCTTCACTTCGTTCGCAATGACGTGGTTCACTGAGTACTTACGAAAAGAGACTGTAGATGTATTTACTCGTTTTTTCTCTCATCACCCAGTAATGGTTGTAGATAGCCTGCTAATGGTCGCCAATCTTTGGCTCTTACTATTATATCACATTGTTTGGCCACTTCTCGGGAAGGGTTAAACCCAAAGACAAGGCCGCCCTGCTCTTTAACCACCTTTATCATTCCCAGGTCATCTCTATTATGTCCGATCACCAGTGGCATTTTCGCTTTAAATTCTTCTATCCTTCCTCTCACTCTCTTGCTCTTGTCTATCGATTTTAACCGGTTAACTTGGGTTCCGTCGTAGAAATCAATTAATGGAATTCCTCCGTCTCTAAACTGTTTTTTATATTCTTCTAAGACTATGCTTAATCCTAAGCTAATTAACCCTATCTTAGATTTCCTGGAGAGGATGGTTAAGGTCTCTTTTGCCCCAGGAAAAGAGTTGGATGGAATAGGCTGAACAGCAGTCTGGAGATAGGAAAGGGGGATATTACTTACCATCCGGGAAAAGAAAAGAATTAGTCTACAATTATCCACCCCCAAATCCAACAGTTGCAGACATTTCATCAGGAGCAGAACTGGCAGGTAGGTCATAAGTCTGAAGAAAATCTTATATCTGTCTTGTTGAAGCAAAATAAGAGAGAGATTTCTCAACAGTGTCAAATTGGTCGTTCCCGGATAAATACAATCATCCATATCTACGAGAGTTAAATCTACTTTTTTCAGCCTCTCATTTAACTCTTCTTTTTGCCAATGAGAGTAAATATGAGCTGCTATCTCCTGCATCTTTTATTGTATGGAGTTTCGAAGTAAATCAGGCAAAGCAAGCTTTGCCACTACATAGACAAAATAAATATGTAGTTGCCGTCCCTGCGGTGATTCCTGCTTTTGCAGGAAGGGATTGCTCGGCTAATTTATTTTTTATTCAATTTAACCATTCCACAATATTGAGAAATCCATCGCTTATTAAAGACATCGTTGGCTGTATTAGCGGTAAACAGAGTAATCGTTATTCTATCTCGATAAACCCGAAAAAGTCTGAACTGATGAGGAACCTCCGACAAAGCTGCAGTAGAGATAAAGGTAATGCCATACCTCTTCCAGCGAAAATTGCTATGACAATGGCCGGATAAAACCATCTTTACATTCTGGCAATCCTTCAGGATAGTTACAACTTCCTCTGCTCTGGGCATAAGCAGTTCAACCCCTAAATATTTTTTAGCCAGCCAGAGACTGAATCTATCAGCAATAACCAAGCGATGAGTGGCAAAAATAATTGGTTTTTCAGCATTTTCAGACAAATCCTTCTTCAACCAGTTTAATTCTTCATCATCGGGATAGATACTCAAAATAATAATATGCCAATCCTGGTAGTTAAATGAATAACACCTCTGGCCAAGGACTTTGATATAGTTACAATCAGAGCGATTAAAATTGGAATAAGAATAACCTCCTAAATCGTGGTCACCCATTACCGGATAGTAAGGGCAATTTAATCTATCTAACAGCACCTTAGCCATCTTTAGATTGGATAGGTCGCCCCTGTCACTGATATCGCCAGTGTGAATAACAAAATTTGGTTTTACATCAGAGTTAATATATTCAATTGTACTTTGCAAAATAGGGAGAGAATTAACGCTATCCTTCCAGTGAAATTTATATCCTCCTATCCGGAAGAAGGCTTTGGACGGTGGTCTTTCAGACTTCTTATCGACCTTTAGACAATGGGTATCGGTAATTTGAACAAAACTAAAAATGCAAGAGTTCTCTTCTGATGTAGGCGCTTTATTCCAATTATAGGTAGCTGCAATAGATAAAGTTCCTGTGATCATTAAAGTAATAATTCCTTTCATTAATATTCAATTCCCCTTCTTGCCTTTATTCTCTTTCTCCAGGGATGCTTCACCTCCTTTAGCTCGGTTACCAAATCTGCTGCTTTGATAATTTTTTCTGTCGCTCCTCTTCCGGTGAGGATTAGCTCTACAGATTTTGGTTTATTTTTAATTAAATTTAGAATGTCATCTTCTGGCAAGAGATGGTCACGCAAAGCAATATTAATTTCATCAAGAATGACTAAATCATAAGTTTTGCTCTTTATAATTTTAGAGATTGCAGGAAGAATGTCCTTTATTTTCTTTTTGAGGAAATCCCGATTTTTTTCTTCAGGATAAAATGGGAGGGGATGAATTAATTTAATATTAGGGAGATTTTTAAGGATTTTTGTCTCTCCTGAGGTAGGTTTCTTAAAGAATTGAATGAGGCAAACCTTATAATCCTGTCCCAAAGCCCTGATTGCTTGACCAATAGCGGCGGTTGTCTTTCCCTTGCCATTTCCGGTATAGACCTGAACCAATCCTTTTTTCACTGTTTTTTTATTATAACATTTTCGCTCTATAGAACAAAGCCGAGCAAGCTCGGCCACTACCCCCGTATTAAATACGGGGTTATGTAGTGGCAGTCCCTGCGCAGGCAGGGATTACTTTGCTTATACTTTAAAACCTCACCAATTGGATAAAGTGCCCTTTATCTATGTTTTCTTTTAAACCTTTAGAACTTTACTTTTATTCCTCCGGTGACACTTACCCCTGGCATAGGATAATCTCTATAGACCTGGTATTCCTCGTCGGTGAGATTCTTACCAACCAGATATACCTCGGCATATTTACCGATGCTCTTGGAGATACGGGCAGAAAGAAGTGCATAGCCATCGAGCCTGTTTGTTTCGGTATTATCCTGGTCAGAGTAGGTAGAGCCAATATATTCTACGCCGACGCTTGCCTTAAAACCCTTTTCATTTTCATAGCCTATCGTGCAGTCAACCTTATCCTTGGGTCGATAGCGCAGATATTTGTCGTAACAGGTTTCCCCTTTATTCTTGGCATCGGTGTAAGTATAAGAAAGGGAAGCAAAAATCTCAGGGGTAAATTGAAATTTACTCTCGGCCTCCACTCCCTGAATCAGGGCTTTATCCACATTGGTGGCTACGTAGCACCAGCTTCCGGCTGGAGTCTCCGCCCAGGTAATCAAATCCTCAATCTCACTTCTGAAGTAGGTAGCTCGCGCCAAGACCTTTTGGTTAAATTGGTGCTCAACTCCCAGGTCCCAACTGGTAGATTTCTCCGGTTTTAGATCTGGGTTTCCGTAGGCTCCCATACCCCATCCCCAATCCTCATACCAGTAAAGGTCATCAACTGTGGGGGCGCGGTAGGCCTGTCCAACTGAGGCACGGATATTCGTCTTTTCTCCTAACTTATAAAGAGCACTCAACTTAGGAGAAACTCTTTCCTCATAGTCAGAAGGAGCATCGTATCTAACCCCGGGGACAAGAGTTAAAGGTAAAGCTTCAAACTTTATTTCATCCTGAAGATAAATCCCTATGGTAGATAGCTCTTTTCCTCCACCAATCATAGAGATATTATTTATTTTATCATCCACCTCTACCTCATCCCTCTTATAGGATGCGCCATAGGTGAGAAGATTCATTTCATTTAAAGAAAGATTCTGTTGAAGTTCCAAACCAACCTGATTGATGTTTGTTTCGGAATCGCTGAAGATGTCGGGGTCCTTATACTCAGAGAAGTGTCGGTTAAAGAAGAGTTTCGCCATAATATCTGACCTTTCTCCTAACCGCAAATTATAGGTAAGGTCTACCCACTCCTTTTCATCATCCTGATGGGCATTGGGAGAAAGCCAGGTAGTCGAGCCAGGAACATCTAAACTCTGATAAAGGTAACCCAAAGAAAGGTTAAGTTTAGTAGCTTCGTTAAAGTCATAACTCAGTTTTGTAGTGAAATGCCTTCCATCACAGGCGCTATTTTCTCGGTCACCATCCGATTTATTTTTTCCCGCAGTTACAAAGTATCCTAATTTTCCTTTTTTTGCTCCCTGGCTCATCCGGTAAATCTGGGTGTTGAAGGTGCCATAGGAAAGGTCAAATTCTGTAGTCGGCTTCTCCGGCGCATCCCTGGTAATTATATTAACCACTCCCCCAAGGGCATCTGCCCCATAAAGGCTGGAGTATGGGCCTCTCACCACCTCAATCCTCTCTATATTATCTACAGGATAAAAGTTTAGATTTGTCATTCCTAAAGAAGGAAGAGCAGTAGGCCTTCCATCCACCAGCACCAGAACCTGACTCGATGTTGAACCTCGGATAGAGATGTCGGTGACCGCTCCCATTGCTCCGTAGTCTTTTATCTTTATTCCTCCTACCTTCTCTAATGCTTCACCTACATCTGCAGCTCCCACTCTTTCAATCTCTTCTTTAGTGACTATGGTTACATTTCCTGGCACATCCTTTAAGAAGTGAGGTGTCTTGGTGGCGGTCACCACTATCTCTCCTAAATTAAAGCTTTCCTCTTCGGCAAGAACAACCCTGCCGAAAGAAAGAATAAGAACCAAACAAACCCATGGGACACAGATTTTCACAGATACATACAGCCGATACATTTGGTCATTGCGAACAAAGTGAAGCAATCTCGAGATTGCCACGAGCCTATCGGCTCTCGCAACGCTTCGCGGATTGCCACGCCCGCCTGCGGCGGACTCGCAATGACATGCAACGTCATCTGCGTTTATCTGCGTCCAAAAAATTTTCTTAAACATTTTCTTCTCCTTTCCGCGAGAATACTTCCCAGAATAAGCAATCGTCCGGGCTTAATCTTTTTCAGAGATTACCGTTGCGGGACAGCGGGAGGAATCTCACCTCCACTTCCTTTGCCTATCCGGTTTTAATTAAACTTCACCTTGATATAAACCCCGTTAGAAATGAATTTCTAAACGGGGTAAACAGAATCTATGGACTATTTATTTTTCACCTCCTTTCTGCCCTTGACTGATTCTGGTATTTTTAATTTCATTGCTCTGCTACTCTGTAACATAAGTTTCAGCGCATTCTGTCATTCCCGCAGTCAGTAAGCGGGAATCTTGGATTCCTGCTTTCGCAGGAATGACAAACTTGTTAAAATTAATGTAACAGTGCACTACTTTGGAAAAAAGTTAATGAATTTTGCTCTTTTAGGTAGTTTTCTAATTTCCTGAATTTCCGAATAAAGTGGATGATGACTAACTATATAAAGATGTTTCATAGCCCGTGTTACCGCATCTATCAACTCCTCTTTTTTCGGCTCTCTATAGTCGCTATTTTCGGGTGAAGGTATATAAGGTTGAATAAAAAGCTCAATAGAAGGATTAATATTTGAAATATAAACAGCGAGGTTTTCTATATTCTTTGGGTCATTAATCCCTGGAAGTAACGTTGTCTCTATTTCTAATTTAAACTCGTTATTTTCCATAGCAGAAACAATTTCTATAGCTTTGAGGGAATTTTTATTTGATTGACCTGTGTAGAATCTGAATTTTTCCTCATCAAAAGATTTTATGCTCAAAAAAATTAGATTTATCCCTGCTTCTTTAAGTTTTTTTGCATATTCCTTGTCTATTAAACTTCCGTTTGTTGCTAATGCTAAATAAACATCCAATTTAGAAAGTTCTCTAATAATAGAAAGTAGGTCCTTATCTACGGTTGCCTCAAAACCTCCTAACCAGATTCTATCACGTTTCAAAGAATAAAGTCTTTTTAAAATCTCTTTAAAATTCCAGGTCTCTAAATATCTATTCTCCTTGGAATTCTCGTCAGCATAAATATTTCCTTGACTTTTTTTTCTTAAACAACCCTTACATTGAAAATTACAGCCTTCAAAAGAAAGCATTACCATGCTATTACCCATAAAGTAAGGACAATAACTAAAATGGTATATGTTCATTGGCTCACCTCCATTTCAACAACAGAACGTTTTCATTTGGCATACAACTTAATACCAATAAAAAAAACCAACCTTCATAGGGTTGGTATATGAACAATTTTCTTCCCCTCCCAAGAAGGTACTCACTAGATAGACAGTCGACCGGGCTATCCGCCGATGGCGGAATTACCGTTGCCGGGCAGCACCTTGAATCTCACAAGGATTTCCTCTACCTATCCGTATTTATTTTTACGTAAATATTCAGTAAAAGCCGTTATTTTCAAGTAGACGTAGGCTGGTAGCCGCAGGATTCATCCTGCGCCTGCGCAACCTAAAGGTTGCGACTACCTTTTGGTACGGTGTTCACTGAGTATTTACGTTTTTACTTTTACATAAGCAACATCGGAACCAACTTTAAGAATGTCACTGCCATATTTTCAGGTTAACATATCGCTATATCTTTGTCAACTTTTGTTGTCCACTCGTAATATATTAGCTTCAAAAAAGTAAATGTCAAATTGTTGAACCCATAACCAACATCTTACCAGCATTAAGGATAGTCAGCCCGACGATTTTATTCTCGCGCAATCGGATAATTATTCCTTCATCAGTGATGTCGCTGTCATCGGCAGGTTGAGGTTGATCAAAGTTTATATAAAGTACATCACTCTCTGCATCATAGCTAAGCTTAGTCTTTTCTACAATGTCTGCTTGCGCCATTTTACATTCCTCCTTAATAGTTTACCATATCTTGAGATAAAAAATGCTGGTAAATATTCAGTCAACTACGTCTATGTTGTCATTGCGAGCGAACAAAGTGAGTGTGGCAATCCCATCTTGTCATTGCGAGCCCACAGGGCGTGGCAATCCCTCGCTTCTTGAGATTGCTTCGTCGCTAACACTCCTCGCAATGACTGCGTCGGATTGCTTCACTTCGTTCGCAATGACGTGGTTCACTGAGTACTTACTCATAAAAATATAAAAAATGTCAATTCCAAGCTCTATTAAATCTTTTCTTATCTCAATCTTTCAGCCTGAAGGTTATTGGCACGGTTATCTCTATCTCCTTTTTCTTTAAACCCTCGGGAAAAGGAGGAAAAGGAGAGGCTCTTTCAACAGTCTTTTTTGCCTCATTATCAAGGATAGGATAGCAGGATGAAGAAATTAAAGAAATTGCATTTACTTCTCCCTCGGCAGAAAGTCTGAACTTGACAATAGTTTTCCCTTCAATTCTACTAAGTTGTGCTCCTCGAGGATATCTCTTCACCCTCTCAATTCTTTCCCTGACCTTTATTAAAAAAGAATCTTTCAGTCTCTTTTCTCTTTCCCCCTCCCTTCTTCCCTCCCCACTTGTGGGGGAGGGACAAGGGTCAGGCAGAGGTATATTCATATCCACTGCTCCTGCTTCTTGTGAAAGACTTATTCTTTCCTTATGCTCATTCTTAAAATTTCTTTCTGAAAAGAACAGTTTTTCGGGAAAAATGGTCTTTGGGAAAGTCATCTCATCCACAGAATGAGAACTCTTTTTTAAGGAGGCTTTAACAGGAGAAGTTATATCCTCCCTTATTTCAATGAGTCTTATCGGTATTACCTTTGTCCTACTCTGTAAACTATTGGAGTTAAGATTAAAGAAAAGGAGTCCTAAAATTAGACCGAGATGAAGCAAAATTGAACCGACAAAAGGAAGTTTATCCTTTATTTTTTTTAAGATCATCTTTTCCCCCTGGAATCAAGCAGATCAGTGGTTTGGAAGAAACTGGACTTTTCTCTACCACCACGGGAGTCTGATAAACCTCCTCAATGATAGAGTAGGTAAGAATTTCCTCCGGGGTGCCGAGGGAATGGATTTTTCCTTCCTTTAA
>DAOVGU010000125.1 GCA_030672255.1 bacterium | reverse complement strand
AGGAAATTGAAAACCTTAAATGATGTTGGTCTGGGATATCTGGAGTTGGGTCAATCTGCCACAACCCTTTCCGGGGGAGAAGCCCAGAGGGTAAAATTAGCCGGCGAACTCTCCCGCAAAGGCACCGAGCGCACCCTTTATCTTCTTGATGAGCCGACTACCGGTTTACATTTTGCCGACATTGAAAAATTACTCAATGTCCTTAATCGCCTCGTGGATAAGGGAAGCACTGTGATTATTATTGAACATCAACTTGATGTAGTGAAGAATGCCGACTATATCGTTGATTTGGGTCCCGAAGGAGGAGAAAAAGGTGGCTATGTTGTTGCCAGCGGCACTCCTGAAGAGATAGCCGCCTGCCCTGCTTCCTACACCGGCAAATACCTCAAAGAAATCCTCTCCAAATAACCCTCTGTCATTGCGATCCCTTCGCTACTGTCATTCTGACCCCTAATGTTTGCTTGTGCAAACAAGCAATAGGGGGAAGAATCTCTCTTTTTTATTTCGCTAATTTTTTCAAAAATGTAAATAAAACTTGACAAAAAGGGAAAATTGGGGTATAAATAGATATAGAAAAAAACAAAATGGAAAAAAAGAAAGTTATTCTTAATGCTATCAGAAAAAATCAACCTATCTCCCGCACCAGACTGAAAGAAATAACCGATATTCGTCCGGGCACCATTACCGATTTAGTTAAAACCCTAAAAGAAGATAATTTTCTTATTGAAGAAGGAAAGGAAAAATCTTTACGCGGTCGGAAACAATCCCTGCTAAAAATTAATGGGGAAAGATACTTTGCCATTGGCTTGGAATTCGATGCCGAGAGAATCATTGCTCTTTTAGTCAACCTCAATAATGAAATTAAAGCAAAAAAAGAGACAGAAATCGGCGAGGATAAAGAAAAAGAAACAATCATTGAAAAAATAGTCCTTGTTGCTTCTTCTCTTTCTCAGAGAATTCCTTCTGAGAAGCTCTTAGGGTTGGGAATTGCTGACCCGGGAGTAGTTAAGAGCAAAGAAGGTATCTCCTTTTTTTCTTCTCTTATTCCTAACTGGGAGAATGTCCCTTTGGGGAAAATATTAAATGAAAGACTGAAGATTCCGGTTAAACTTATTTCTGCACCCCAGGCCAAAACCCTGGCCGAATTTCGCTTAGGCACAGGAAAAAATATCGAAAATCTCCTTTTTATTGAATTTGGTCCCGGTATCGCCTGCGGGGTTATCAGCGAAGGAAGGCTTCTGCGTGGTCATAATGAAATGGCGGGAGAATTAGGACATACCCATATCAGCGAAAATGGAGCCATCTGTGGTTGTGGCAGTTATGGTTGTCTGGAGGCGATTGCCTCTTTACCAGCGATAGCAAAGAAGGTCAAAGAGGCTATTGCAGCCGGAAGTAAAAGTCTGATTGAGAATTCAGAGGATGGGGAGGTTACTCCTTCCCAGATCTTTGAAGCGGCAAGCAAAGGAGACAAACTCTGTCTTAATATTCTTAATGAATCTGCTAATTATTTGGGCTCAGGTATTGCCAATACCATTAATCTCTTTAATCCCGAGATGGTAATCTTTGATCAGAGGATGGCTCTCTGCGGAGAATTCTTCTTAGAGGAGATTAAGCGGGTGATTAAGAGACAGTCCTTGCGGTTTGCCACCTCTTCCTTAAAATTTGCAGTCTCTTCCTTAGGAGAGGAGGCAGGCCCCTTGGGTGCCGCCACCTTAATCTTGGATGAATTCTTTAAAAAATAAATTGTATTTGCGCAGAGTTTACTCTGCGAAAAAAGGAAAAGAAGGTGATAGGAATGAATGAGATAAAGGTAATTTGTATACCTATGAGGAAAACCATTCTTGAGAAATCGGCAGAGATATTAGTTCGGCACTGGAAGAAACAGACCAGGGTAGAAATCAAGGTTTGCGATATGCCTCCTGAGGCGGATGGCGTTGTCCTGGTGATGACTGCCGGATTAACCGGGAAATGGAAGGAGGCTTTTGAAAGATTCACTCCTGATGCAGATGCCCTTAAAGATGATGGATATATCTTAAAGTCTGTTAAATGGAATGGTAGGGGGCAAATTGTCGCGGCAGGAAAGTCCCCAACCGGAACCAAGCAGGCACTTTACCGACTGCTTAGAGAGGTACAATTTGAAAAGGGGAAAGTATTTTTCCCTGATGTCGCCTATAAAGAAGAACCTTTCTTTGGGAAACGCTATGTAGTTTATGGTGACCCTTCACCTAATTCACTTGAGTTATTACCAGAAGAGGATAGAAAAAGAGCGATGTTTGAACTCTGGGATAAAGAGAAAAGGTTAAGATATGCTGAAGGCATTGAAGCGATGGGTTTTAACAGTATGATGGCTACTGATGAGTCTGAAAACTATAAGGTCTCCGGTTATCTTCTCAAGCCGGAATACTGGAAGCAAGAACTTATTAATTTATACGAACATATGGGAGAATTGGGCACCTGGCGGATTCATTTCTTCTGGGCAACTTTTACCGGGTATCCATTCATCAAGGAGAGACGAGTAATTCACGGCAAGCAGGCAGATTGGGGTCGTGGTTTGAATCCTGATAACCCTGCGGATAAGAAGATATGGCAGGCTCATCTTGAAAGTGCAATTGACTATGCTCCGGTGATTAATGAGGTCTGTACCCATTGGGCTGACCCGGGAGGATGGGAGGGAGAGACAATAGAGGATGCCCTTAGAATTCATGAGCGAATAATGGCTGAATTTCAGAAAGGAAATCATAAGGCAACTTCTCTATTCAGTATATGGTCACTGCATGCGGATAACAAACTTATGACCCAGCCAGATAGTTTTGAGAAAATAATCTCCGGTAAAATACTTTCACCAGATGTGGGGATTGCCACGCACGGTCGTGTAGATATGGTGCAGGCGAAAGCAATAAAAAAAGCCGGCAGACGCTGTGGACCCTGGGTATGGTATTTAGCAGACTATGAGATAGTGCCATCTCTACATATTCATACCCGCTGGTTAGATGAATATTTTATGAATTTGCCGCAGGAAGCAGCCGAGGTTACAGACTTCCACGGTATGGATAATAATAGCCATAGTTTCAATATGGCAAGTCTCTATGTAGGTGCGCGTAAACTCTGGAATCCCTATGTTGATAGCGATACTCTCCTGCGTGAATTCTGCTGTTTGGTGTTTGGTCCAAAATTAGCCGATAGTATGTTTCACGCCTATAGCGTAATCGCTGAGGTTCGCTGTGGGAACGATGATTACGGGGAGTTGTATAGTTCCGCGGGAATGCCGGGTCGGTATAGTTGGCACAAACCTTTTCTCCCTATCTTTTGTGACCTCCGCTCTCACGAACTTCTGGTAAGGGATGCTATTGATGACCTGAAAGCCGCTTCCGTTGATAATGACTGGATATCTCGTTTAATTCTACCGGTGGAACCAGAGGTTATGTTGGAGGATGTTAAAATACACCTGAGAGAAATACTGCGTTATGTTAAATATAGAAGGGAATGTCTTAATGTCTATAAGGGGAAAGATAAAATAACCAACCTTCCTGTTTGGCGCAAATCCAAAACAAAGGGTCGTCTACTCTTTATGGAGCGCCATAATGCAAATAGGGTGCTAAAGATATTAAATGCTGGAGAGAAATTGAGAAGGTGAATCATGAACGTGTATATAGCAGATGAGTTGACCAAAGTATTTGTTGACGGAGAGGTAAACGGCAATCCCCTTATTCCTGCCTCCGATGGTGTAAAGTTATATGGTTGCGGGGATGAAATAGCCTCATTCCAACTGGTTATTGCTGCCGCTGATAAGCCTCTAAATGAAGTAACTCTTGAATTTCAACTACTGCGGGATGGGTCAAAAACTATATCTGCAGATGTATTCTGTCCATATCTGGTAGGTTTTGTCCACACCCCGGCGACAGCATATAATAAATGGAAATTTGCTACCTGGTGGCCAGACCCGCTCTTTCCGATGAGGCCATTTCGTGTGCTTCAGCATGATTTTCAGCCGGTCTGGATCAACCTACATATTCCCCAAGGAAAAGCAGGTTCCTTTTCTGGTGCCGTTGTTGTTTACGCTAATGGGCAAAAGCGGGTGCAGATACCCATTCATTTGCGCGTCTGGGGATTTAACCTGCCAAAGAACCCGCCACTGATTAATGGTTTTGATTTTTCTTTAGCCGAGAAGGTCTCGGGGTTTATGAAACTTTATGGCTCCTTGGAAAGTTCTGGATTCGATGTTCTTGCTAAATTTTTACGATACTTGCGAGAGCATACGGTAAACAATCTGTTTTATAACCACTTGCTATTTGACTCTGGACTCCTGAAGGCAAAAAAGAAGAAAGGGCATTTCGTTAACGATTTTACCAGAGCGAGTAAAATAATTAAACTATTTAAGAAACTTGAATTTGGCTTTAACTTCTGGAGTACACCCATCTGGCCTAATGCAAAACCGCTTTTTGATATCTATCCCTCAATTGAGCATTTTCGGCATCTGGGTCAGAAGGTATACCAAAATCCGGGATTCAATCAGCACTTACTTGACTTAGCAACAGACTTTTACCAATATCTTAAGAAGCAAAGTTTGTCTTCCCAGTCCTTTGCTTATCTCTGGGATGAGCCACACAAGCCTTGGCATGGTAAGCATATGGCTATGCTTTCCAAACGTTTCAAAAAGATGTGTCCTGAGGCCAGACAGCTTGTTGCTATTGGCCAGCCCTCTATGATTGAAGAAGTGCTAAAACGTGATTTGCCAATTGATATCATTGTTGGCCATCTCTCCTACTATGATGCAAATTTAAGAGACCGCATCATAAAATCGGGACGTCAATACTGGTGGTATACAAGCAATTGGCCAAGTTCGCATATCTCCTTCTGGGTGGATGAACCATCCTTACACCACAGAATTATCTATTGGCTTACCTGGCGTTATCAGGTTCCTGGTTTTCTCTACTGGAATACTAATGTCTGGAATTCCTTGGGAGGTTACGGTTATGCTAACATTGAAGCAAAACATAAGATGGATTGGCCTTATTCTAACTGGAATGTCACTGGGACATCAGGAAACACAGGGGCAGCGGATGGGCAACTCCTCTATCCTGGCCCTGATGGTCCGATTGGCTCGATTCGTTTTGAGATAATTCGTCATGGGTATCAGGACCATACCTGTTTAACCTCCCTTGAGTCTGCTGTTGAAAAAGCAACGGGGCAGAAGAAATATTCTGGTGAGAAACTTTTAACCGAAGTCAAAAAGCGTATAGGTACATTGCGAAGATTTACCCATCGTCCAGAAGTACTTCAACAGTTACGTCAGGAAATAGGGCATAAGCTGGAAGAACTAAACAATGAAAATAATTGATGCTCATTGCCATTTAGGAAAAGGGTTTGATATGAAAGTATCTCCGAAAGAACTCCTAAAGGAGATGGATAAAAATGGGGTAGAGAAAGCAATTATCTGTCCGGTAGATAAGTTTATTGTTGTTTATAATAAAGAGGGGAATGATTATATTATGGAATGCATAGAAAAATTTCCCGACAGACTCATTGGTTTTGCTACAGTCAATCCCTGGTATGGAGAAAAGGGTATTTCTGAATTAAAAAGGTGTCTGGATAAAGGAATGAGAGGATTAATACTACATCCTTTTTTACAGGGTTATTTATTGAACGATAAGTTAACTTTTCCTTTATTGGAAGAAATAGAAAAATATAATTTACCCGTTTATTTCCATACCGGCACCCTTGTCTCTTCTGAGCCATATCAACTGCGTGATTTAGCCGAGAAATTTCCTAAGATAAATTTCATTATGGGACATTCTGCAGCCAGCGATTACTGGAATGATATTATTTTAGCCGGGAAAGATATAGACAATATCTATTTTGAAACCTCATTAAATTATCCAGATCTGATAAGTAATGTTCTTAATGAGCTCGGTGAAGATAAAGTCATCTTTGGCTCAGGTTTTCCCCAGGATTCCCTTAAGATAGAGATTGAAAAAATTAGGATTGCCTGTCCTGATAAGGAAAAACAGACAATGATATTTGAGAAAAACATTAAACAATTAATTTCTTGAATGGAATTTCAAAGTAACTCAGGCAAAGCAAGCTTTGCCACTACATAGACAAAGATGTAGTGGTCGAGCTTGCTCGACCGGTAGTTGCCTGATTTATCAGGCGAATTTAGAAAAAATGAAAATTGTAGATTTTCATACTCATGCTGGCAGTTATTACGCCTATGGAAGACCATCGGCAGCTAAACAGGTAGAATTAATGCTAAAAAATGGAGTAGAGAAAGCGATTGTTTCCAATATAAATGCTCTACGCTCTAATTGCCATAATTTTAAGGAAGAGAATGATTGGTTAGCAAAATATGTCTCCGAATTCCCTGATAACCTGTATGCCTACGCAGTAGTTAATCCTTTTAATGGTGGAAAGGCAGTTTCAGAATTTCGCCGATGCGTGGAAGAACTGGGAATGAGAGGATTGAAACTTCATCCCTGGTTACAGGGATTCTCCTGCTCAGATAATGATATTAGGCCAATTGTAGAGGAAAGTATTAGATTGAATGTGCCAATAATATTTCATGATGGAACTCCTCCCTACTCAACACCTCTTCAGATAGCCAATTTAGCCAGAATGTATCCCGAAGCAACAATTATTTCTGGCCATTCAGGCTTAAATGACCTCTGGAAGAATGCCATCGATGGAGCGAAAAGGAATAAAAATTTTTATTTATGTTTATGTGGACCATCGACCTTAGCTATGGAGCGGATAATCAATGAAGTAGATATTAACCAAATTGTCTTTGGGACGGACCTCGTTAATGACCGCGGGAAATACTTTGTCTATCGGCTACATAAGTTCCAACAGCTTAATATCTCTGATGAAAAGAAACGAAAAATTCTCTGGGATAATGCTTTAAAATTATTAAAACTTTAAAAGTAAATACTCAGTGAACACCGTGTCATTCCTGCCACTACTCACAACGTATTCTGTCATTCCTGCGAAAGCAGGAATCCAGTAGTAAAAGAATAGATTCTCGATTACTAATTTCGGGAATGACAATGATGGGTTATTTCAGGAATGACACTCCCATCTGTCATTCCTGTGGAAACAGGAATCTATTGCGGGAATGACAGCGAGGGTAGGATGTGTCACTGCATATTTACCTCTAAAAGGAGG
>DAOVGU010000012.1 GCA_030672255.1 bacterium | reverse complement strand
GTGCTCTTACGATTATTTCCTCAATGGAATAATCTCAAATTTCTGTTTATCTTTTTATCCTTTATATCTATTTGTTATTGGCATTCTCCTGTCTTTACCAAATGCTTTTGGAGTAATCTTTATTCCTGGTGCTGATTGGCGACGTTTATATTCGTTATGGTCAACCATTCTGATAACCTTCGAGATAATCTCTCTTTTATAGCCTTTTCGAACAATCTCTTGGAGACTTTTGTCTTCTTCTATATAGACTTTCAAAATCTTATCCAGGAGAGCATAGGAAGGAAGAGTGTCTGTATCCTTCTGATTTGGTCTTAATTCAGCAGTAGGAGCCTTTTTCAAAATGTTTTCTGGAATCACCGTTCTTTCTTTATTCCTGATTTTCGCCAACTTATAAACTAAGGTCTTTGGTACATCTTTGATCACTGAGAAACCTCCCGCCATATCTCCATAGAGAGTGACGTAACCAACACTTACTTCACTTTTGTTCCCAGTAGTTAAAACCAGCCAGCCAAACTTATTGGAAAGTGCCATTAAAATGTTTCCCCGGATACGTGCCTGTAGATTTTCCTCGGTGGTATCTCTTCTAAGACCGCTAAATTGTGACTCAAGCACCGATAAATAAGTTTTAAAGATTGCCTCGATAGATATGGTAAGTAATTTTATCCCCAAGCTGCTGGTTAATTCTTTTGTATCTCTTTGAGATTCTACTGAAGAATATCGAGAAGGCATAAATACACCATTAACATTATCCTTGCTCAGAGCATCAACCGCAATAGTAGCCACTAAGGAAGAGTCAATTCCTCCGCTTAAGCCGATGACCACCTCCTTAAAACCATTTTTAATTGCGTAGTCTTTAAGCCCTAAGACCAATGCCTGATAAATTTCTTCCATCGATTCTAATTTTTTATTCTTTCTTTCAGGTAAAAGAGGTTTTTGTTTCAATAATCTTTTTTCTCCAATAGTAATTATCTTTTTCGTTTGCCTATGGTTAATTTTTATATTTAAATCTGTAATTAACAGATCTTCCTTAAATGCTTCTGCGCGGGCAATGATTTTGCCCTCACTATCTACAATTATACTCTGACCATCAAAGACCAATTCGTCCTGACCGCCAACTAAATTGGTATAAGCAACAAATACATTATTCTCCTTTGCTTGTTGTCGAACAGTCTTTTCTCTTTTCTTGATTTTTTTCATATGATAAGGAGATGCGCTGATGTTAATAATCAGTTTTGCACCAGAAGAGGTTTGTTTTCTTGTCGGCCCATCTTTATGCCAGATGTCTTCGCAGATATTTACTCCAAAAGGAGTTTTGTTAATTTTAAAAATGAAAGGGTCATTCCCAGATTTAAAATAACGTTTTTCATCAAAGACGCCATAATTGGGTAAAAGCATTTTACGATATATTCCCTTAATTTTTCCTTGATAAATTATGGCGGCAGCATTGTAGATGCTTTCGCCTCTTTTATCTACAAAACCAACTACTACTACTATTCTGCTAACTGATTTCGCCAATTGCTTCAATTCTCTTAAGTTATCCTCAATAAATTTAGGCTTTAACAAAAGGTCTTCCGGTGGATATCCGGTGATAGCCAATTCGGGAAATGAGATTATATCAGTTTCAAATTTCTCTGCCATTACGATATATTCTAAAATTTTCTGGCAGTTGCCTTTTAGATCACCAACCGTACAATCAATTTGACCAAGAGCCAGACGTAATTTTTGCTTTTCCATATCCGCACCTCAATAAAAAAGCCTCCTCTTCCCATCACTGGGTCAAGGACGCCTGTGTCCAAATTTTTTACTTTAGTCTATTTTAAGTGTTTTAAAATATATCACATAGATATTTTTTTGTCAAAAAGAAAATTCTTTTACTTCTTTTTCTCTGTAAACGGATCAGAAATTTCTAATCTTTTACATATTTTCTTTATGAGGACATTGTCTATTTCAATATGTCTGGGCACTGTTTCTCTAATTCCATTGTTGATGTTTTGTACCAAGGTGTGCCTGGTTCCTTCTCTTTTAACAAAACATCCATATCGTCTTAGGTGTTGCATAAACTGTTTTCTTTTCATTCCACCGTAATTTCTTCTCTGATAGCATCTTTTGGCAAACTCATTATAGTATCGTTCTTTCTATCCTCGATGACTAACCTAATTGCTTCAATTAGATTTTGTCGGCATTCTTCAATAGTTCCCCCTTGGCCATTTGCTTCAGGTATTTCTACACAATAGCCAATGTAATATTTTCCTCCCTTTTCTAATATCGCCGTAAAATTGTAATACATTGGGACATCCTCCTTTCATATATTCTATAACTAACTCTATAGAAAAGTCAAAATTCTTTCTTCATTTCCGCAGAGAGGATAATTGCTTCAGATATTTCCTTCATTGATTTTCTTGAATCCATACTTTTACGATGGATCTTTTTATAGGCCTCATCTTCACCGATATTCAGTTCCTTCATTAATATCCCTTTTGCTCTTTCGACCATTTTTCTCGTTTCCAAAGCTTCCTTTGCGGCCAATATCTCCTGAGAGAGATTGGTATTTTCAATGGCTACGGCTGCCTGATTGGCTACCGCCTGCAGGATTTTTATCTCCTCATTACTAAATTTGTGCTTATGGGAAGTATAACTATTGATCACTCCAATTACCCACTCTTTTATCATCATTGGTACGGAAAGCATTGAGACTATCCCTTCCTTTTTGGCCACTTCTGGATACGTATACCCTGGTTCCTTTGTTACATCCAAAACGGTAATCGGTCTTCTTTTCTTTACCACTCTGCCGCTAATTGATTGACCAACCTTTAAGTTCGGTTTATTTTTATAGGTTTCACTTAAACTCTGCGTAGCAGCAATAGGCAATTCCTGTTTTTTCTCATCCAATAACATTATAGAGCAGATTTTGGAATTCATCACTTGGGCGGTCATTGTTACGATTAACTGGAGTATCTCTTTTAAATAGCGGTTGGAGACTATCGTCTGACTCACTTCAGAAAGTACCTCTAATTGCTTGACCTTCTGCCGCAAAATTTTTAGTTCTTTCTCTTTCTGTTTTAATTTAACCTTTAGTTTAGAGATGTCCATTTTACGAGATTGCCACGTCCGCATGAGGCGGACTCGCAATGACTATACAGGGCCTAAATAGTAGAGGCTACTTTCTTTATTCCCTGGATAATCTTTCTCAGTTCTTCCTTACTCTTTTCTTTTTGCCATCTTTCTATTCAACAGTGACACTTTTGGCAAGATTTCTCGGTTGATCTGGAGAACAGCCCCGTTTCACGGCAATGTGGTAAGCAAGAAGTTGAAGTGGCACTACGGCCAAGATTGGGGTGAGGGGAACAGAGACATCAGGAATATAGATTACTTCGTCTGCATTTCTTCTGATTGTTTTATCTCCTTGAGTGGCTAAAACAATGAGCTTTCCTCCCCGGGTTTTGATCTCCTCAATATTGGAGAGAATCTTCTCATATCTTCTTCCTCGTAAAGCCAATACTACTACCGGCATATTTTTATCGACTAAAGCGATAGGTCCATGCTTCATCTCCGCTGCAGGGTACCCTTCAGCATGGATATAGGAAACCTCCTTTAATTTTAAGGCTCCTTCCAAGGCAATGGGGAATCCTTTCCCCCGTCCTAAATAAAGGAAATTGTTTCTCCGATAATATCTCTCGGCAATCTCAATAATCCTTTTCTCATCTTTAAGTAATACTTCTAATCTTTTGGGAATTTGGCGTAATTCGCCAATCATTCTTTTAGCAACTTGTCGCGAGATTATGTTTTTGATTTTTCCCAGGAAGATAGAAATAAGGTATAGCATAGTTAGCTGAGTAGTGAAGGCTTTAGTGGAGGCCACTCCAATCTCTGGTCCGGCCCGGGTAAAGATTACTCCATCCGAGAACTTGGTCAGGGAACTGTCCATAACATTACAAATGGAAATTATCTTGGCTCCTTTTTTCTCTATCCCTTTCACCGCGGCTAAAGTATCAGCTGTCTCTCCAGATTGAGAGATTGCTATAATTAAGGTTTCTTTATCGATAATGGGATTGCGGTATCTGAATTCAGAGGCATATTCTACCTCTACCGGAATGCGAGAATACTCTTCAATGAGATATTCTCCCACCAAACCAGCGTGCCAGGAAGTGCCGCAACCAGTAATGATGATTCTACCTATTCTTTTTAGCTCCTCTTTCTTAAGGCCAATCCCTTCTAAATAGATCTCGCCCTTTTCTTCGGATGTCCTGCCCCTGAGCGTTTCTTCAATTACTCGGGGCTGTTCATAAATTTCCTTTAGCATAAAGTGGTGATAACCGGCCTTTTCCGCCAGTGCCGGATTCCAGGAGATTCTCCTCGGCTTCTTGATTTTAATTTTACCTTTTAGAGTTTTAATTCTCACCCCTTTTCTGGTCAGCGTTACCATTTCGCCATTACCCAGATCAATTACTTTTCGAGTTTCTCTCAGAATAGCGGAAATATCTGAGGCAATGAAGTATTCCCCATCTTTCATTCCAATGACCAAGGGACTTTCATTGCGGGCGGCCAATATTTTTTCCGGTTCCTCTTTCCAGATAAGCCCTAAAGCATAGGAGCCCTTGATTCTTTTTAGTGCTTTTTTCAGTGCTTCTTCTAAGTTATTCTTAAGATATTTTTCGATGAGATGAACAAGAACCTCTGTATCTGTCTCTGAATTAAATTGGTGACCTTCCCTTTTTAACTCTGCTTTTAGAGATTGATAATTTTCAATAATGCCATTATGCACAATTACTAAATTCTTCTTGCAGTCGGTATGAGGATGAGCATTCATCTCAGAAGGTCGACCATGGGTTGCCCAGCGGGTATGGCCCAGACCAATCCTGCCTTTCACAGGTTTCTCCCTTAAGATCTTCTCTAAATTGGCAACCTTACCCAGAGAGCGACGAATATTAAACTTATCTTGATCTAAGGTAACTATACCGGCAGAATCATATCCTCGGTACTCTAAATTCTTCAACCCAGGAAGCAAAATTTTAATTGCCTCCCTTTTTCCAAGATAACCGACAATACCACACATTTTTTAATTTATAATAGAGTCAATAAAGTGCAAAGCAATCTTTGCCACTACATAACCCCGTATTAAATACGGGGGTAGTTGCCGTCCCTGCGGTGATTCCTGCTTTTGCAGGAAGGGATTGCTCGGCGTTGTTCTTATACTATCATACCGTTTCTCTAAATGCAATTTCATTTTCCTTGTCAAGATAATAGTTTTCATAGTATAATGCTATCCTTAAAAAACTGGAGGGAAAATGCGAAGTGATTCGATGAAGAAGGGGATAGAGAGAGCGCCCCACCGTTCATTACTGAAAGCGATGGGTTATACCGATAGCGAGATAGAAAAACCCTTCATTGGCATTGTCAACTCAAGCAATGAGGTTGTTCCCGGACATATTCACCTTAATGAAATTGGGAAGAGCGTAAAGGAGGGAGTGAGAAGTGCCGGTGGACTCCCTGTGGAGTTCTCCACAATTGGTGTCTGCGATGGTTTAGCTATGGGTCATTTAGGAATGAAATATTCTCTCTGCAGTCGGGAACTGATTGCCGATTCTATTGAGATTATGGCTACCGCCCATCCTTTTGATGCTCTGGTTCTTATTCCTAATTGCGATAAGATTGTTCCGGGAATGATGATGGCGATGCTGCGGCTTAACATTCCGGCAATTCTTGTCAGTGGAGGTCCAATGTTAGCTGGTTGTTTCCAGGGTAAAGCTCTGGATCTTATTTCTGTTTTTGAAGCGGTGGGTAGTTTTACATCCGGAAAAATAACGGAAGAAAGGCTAAAACTTCTTGAAGACAATGCCTGTCCTGGATACGGTTCCTGCTCGGGAATGTTTACCGCCAATTCTATGAACTGTCTTTCCGAGGCCTTAGGGTTAGCTTTACCCGGGAATGGCACAATTCCCGCGGTAATGGCTGAAAGAAAAAGATTGGCTAAATATGCCGGAGCCAAGATCATGCAACTCTACCAGAGGAATATTCACCCCAGAGATATTGCAATTTTGCCCGCTTTCAAGAATGCCATCAGGGTGGAGATGGCCTTAGGAGCCTCAACCAATACGGTCTTGCATCTTCCGGCTATTGCTAAGGAAGCAAAGGTAGCATTGGACCTGGAACTCTTTAACCAAATTTCTAAAAGCACTCCCAATCTCTGTCGGCTTTCTCCGGCGGGAGCCTTTCATTTAGAAGACTTACACCGCGCCGGTGGGGTACCAGCGGTAATGTCGGAACTCGCCCGGCAGGAGCTACTTAATTTAAAGGTAATGACCGTAACCGGAAAGAGTGTGGGAGAGAATATCGCTGGGGCAAAGGTGCTGGACAATGAGGTAATCAGACCGATAGAAAAGCCTTACTCTGCGGAAGGGGGCCTGGCAATCTTGAGGGGGAATTTAGCTCCCGAGGGGGCGGTGGTGAAGCAATCTGCTATAGCACCGGAAATGTTAAAGCATACTGGAGCCGCCCGGGTTTTTGAAAATGAAGAGGAGGCAATGGCGGCGATCATGAAGAAAAAGGTAAGAAAAGGAGAAGTACTTGTCATTCGCTATGAGGGGCCAAAGGGAGGGCCAGGAATGAGGGAGATGCTTGGCCCAACCTCTGCCATTGCTGGAATAGGTCTTGATAAAGAGGTCGCTTTGCTCACCGATGGCAGATTTTCTGGGGGCACACGCGGAGCAGCCATTGGACATATTTCTCCTGAGGCCGCGGAGGGAGGACCAATCGCCATTGTCCGTAATGGAGACCTTATTGAGATTGATATTCCAGGGAAAAAGTTAAATCTGAAACTAAGTCCTGAGGAGATAAAGAAACGCCTCTCCTTATGGAAGGCGCCTGAGCCAAAGATTAAGGAGGGCTATCTTTACCATTATAGTAAGCAGGTTCTTTCTGCAAGCACTGGTGCGGTTCTGAAATGATTGTTCCAGATTATCTGATTGATTTTAATCTTTCCTGGTTTTCCCGGCTAAAAACCGATATTCTAATCGTTGGTAGTGGAGTTGCCGGGTTTTCCAGTGGGCTTGCTGCTTCCGACTACGGTAAGGTCTTAATTATTACCAAAGGTCAGGTCGATGAGAACGCTTCTTCTGATGCTCAGGGAGGGATAGCGGCTGCTTTGAGAAGAGAGGATAGCTGGAAACTTCATCTTGAGGATACCCTCAGATGTGGAGAGGGGCTTTCGGAAAGGAGTGCGGTAGAATTATTGGTAAAAGAAGGCGTCAGGCGGGTAAAGGATCTAATCGAAAAAGGAGCAAATTTTGATCGTGTAAGAGGAGAGATTGATTTCTCCAAAGAGGGCGCTCATTCAAGAAATAGGGTCATTCATGCCCGGGGAGATGCTACCGGTAAAGAGATAGAGAAGGTTCTCTTAAGGCAGGTGAGAAGAAATCCTGCGATCCGCATTATTAAAAATTGCTTTCTCATTGATCTTCTCCATAGAAAAGGAGAAGTTTTTGGCGCGATACTCTTTGATGGTGTTAAAAAGAAGGTGAAAACCATCATTGCCAAGAAGGTTATCTTGGCCACCGGAGGTGCGGGCCAGCTCTACCAGGAAACGACCAATCCCTCTGTTTCCACGGGAGATAGTTTGGCGATTGCTTATCGTGCCGGAGCGACTCTATCGAACTTAGAATTTATTCAGTTTCATCCTACCGCCCTTTACCTTGCTGGTACTCCAAGATTCCTCATTTCTGAATCAACAAGAGGCGAGGGAGCAATCCTTGTTAATAAAAAAAGAGAACGGTTTATGCAACATTATCATCGGCTCGCCGAGCTTGCTTCCCGGGATGTTGTCAGCAGAGCCATTTTGAATGAAATGAGGAAAACCAGAGGCAACTGCGTTTATTTAGACTTAACCTCCCTTAATGAAGGGTTTATTAAAAAACGTTTTCCTCATATCAGAAGGGTCTGCTCCGATTATGGTTTGGAGATCACCAGGGATCTTATTCCGGTTCGACCTGTCGCCCATTATCTTATGGGGGGAATCAAAACGGATTTAGCCGGCAGAACAGGTATTGAAAACCTCTACGCGGCTGGAGAGACAGCCGATGCGGGCATTCATGGTGCCAATCGATTGGCAAGCAATTCCTTATTGGAATGCCTTGTTTTTGGTTATCGTGCGGGAAGGAATGCAGGAAAGAGCATAAGGAAAAAAGATATTAAAATCCCTCAGATTTCCTTTTCCGGGAGATGGGAGGAAAGAGAACATTTTGACCTTTCGGATCTTAAGCGATCCTTACGTGTTTTGATGTGGAGGAATGTAGGGATTGAGCGAGAGAAAAACGGATTGGAGGAAGCGCTCCAGAAGATTCGCTTTTGGCAGAAGTATGCTTTAAGGACATTACGCACAACCGTCAAAGGATGGGAAATGCAGAATATGCTGATTGCCTCTTTTCTTATTGCTGAGAGTGCACTGAAACGAGAGGAAAGCCGTGGGGCTCATTTTCGCCTTGATTTCCCAGAAAAGGATGAAAAAAAATGGAGGAGGGATACTCTTATTAAGAGATGAACTTTTATAAAGATGGCAGAGAGCCGATGCCCAAGCAGGAGGCAGGAGTTCGCATCAAGAATTTCAATGAGGTGGCTCTTGGATATAGCAGAGAGCAGGCGGTTCGGGAGGCAAGTCGCTGTATTCAATGTCCAAAACCGCTCTGTATTGAGGGTTGCCCGGTAGAGATTGACATTCCAAGGTTTATCAAAGAAATCAGAGATTCTAACTTTAGCCAGGCTATTGCCACCTTGAAGGAGAAAAATAATCTTCCTGGTATCTGCGGTCGGGTCTGTCCTCAGGAGAGCCAGTGCGAGAAAACTTGTATTTTAGCAAAAAAAGGTCAGCCGATAGCGATTGGAAGGTTAGAGAGGTTTGCTGCCGATTGGGAGAGGAAGGATAGCCAATCCCCCTCTCCTCATTCCTC
>DAOVGU010000242.1 GCA_030672255.1 bacterium | reverse complement strand
ATCCCTTAATATTCATAAGTTTCCATTATTTTATATCTCTTATGATTATAACAAAAATAAAAAAGGAAGTCAAATTTTATTTTTTTCTGATTTGTGATATGATTAAAAAGTAGGTATAAAGAGAGTTTTAGGCAAATTTGTTCTTATGTCGGAATTTTAGGTATTTTTTTTAGGGAGGCGAGAAATCGTAATTAATAAGGAGGTTTCTCCTTCCTCTCTGGTAGCAACAATAGTAGCGCTAAGATTATTTTTGAACAGCATACAGAGGCCACTGCTATTGGAGGATTGATTCTTAATTCTATGCTTCCAACCCGCTCCTATAAATTTTGACATCACACTTTTTAATACCGTTTCCGCACTGCCGACTATAGAATAGAGAAAAAGCCCGGAGAAATTATTACCCTGAAAAATCTCTCTGCTTAAAATGATATTACCTTTTTTGAAGTGAAGTTCAGGAAAAATTCTCATCAGAGAGGGATAATGGTTTAAAAAATTTGTATCTCTCCGACAAGAAACAACTTCAATCGTAGTTATGCTTCTTTTAGGCACATAAGAAATAAGGAGGCTTTTTTCTTCTTTATTAATTTCTCCCGACCATCTCCATGTTGCTTCAGAAAATTTGCTGATTTTAACCTTAACCCCTTTAGATTTAAGATAGTCTTCATAAAGGTCAATAACAGCATTTGGGGGGAGTTTAGTTTGAAAAGAAGCCTCTAATGCAGGTTCGCCATCGTTTAATACCACGTAAATGATTCCTTTGCCTGAGATGCGTCGGCTAAGGTCAACAAACTCATCATGGAAAGAACAGAAATTCAAAATCTCAGCCTTAATAGGAGAAATCAAGAGAAGCAATATTGCAAAACTATTACCGATTGCATGAAAATGTCTTTGCGAGGAAGTGAAACGGTTGCGAGGCGAAGCCGAAGCAAACTCGGAGATTCCTCGCGTCACTCGGAACAGGCTCCGCAATCTCAAGGAGATTGCCACGCATTTTAGGCTCGCAATGACACCAATACCATTATCTGTGTTGTTTTGTAGTTTCATAATTTAGATACTGCTAAACGGGCTTTTCACAATCGAACCTTCCGATTCTAACTTAATCTTTCCGTTTTTTACAATCCCTTTAAAAATGTCCCAGATAGGTTCCCAGCCGATATCCTTGAAAAGAAAAGGGGTTTTACAACTCACTTTTACCTTTGCCCACACCACCGCATCCGTAAAGTCAACGTCAACTTCATCATGGGAAGTAAAAAAACCGCCTTTTTTTACCATCTTCTCTGATTCACTGCGACTATACCTACTGAGAGGAATAACACCATACCATTTAACCAGAGAGAAATTTCTTAAACCCATCCAGACCGACATCTGTGTCTTTTGCTGTTTTTCAATGATAATCGGGACCTGGATAGCAAAGAGAACAATAAGGAAAAGAACCGGCAGGACAAATGCAAACTCTATTAATGCTTGACCTTTACTATTTTTTGTTTTTTTATTAAACATAATGTTTTACAAAACATCTGCAATAGCCCCTGATTTAATCAGGGGTTGGCCACTACATAGGCAAAGCAAGCTTTGCCACTACATAAACAAAGATGTAGTGGTCGAGCTTGCTCGACTTTGTCATTGCTCAGTGGCTAATTTTGCATCCCACCAGGAGGTGGGAACGGTCATACTGGTCATCTGGTCAAACCAATTCATATGGTCATCCCGGGGGTCACGTTTTTCAAGCACATATCCGATCCAATAGGGTTTTGCCGCGGAATAGGCAGTTATCTTGGGAAATTTCAACTTTCCTAATATCCCCCTTCCATAAGCGGAACCTTCGTTTTTCCATACCTTCACCATCACCATTTCACTGACTGTACTATCTTTGCGCAGAAGACAACCCTTAAGACCAAAAACATGTTCTGTTATCCACTCCAGCCATTTCCCAAAGTCTCCAAAACCCCAGGACCACGCTAAATCCAGGTTAACACCGTCCCAACTCTTTTTGCTAAATTTGCAGGTGCCCAATGATGCCCCATTTGTTGTCGCCCCTAAAACCACCGCGGCCTCTACCGCAACCGGAGTTGCTTTTTTAACGTTATCCGCCTTCTTCTGAAGTTTCTTAATCTTCTCAGCAATGACAACGCATTCAGCCACACAAGCGGCTATACACGCCACATCAACAACCGGAATCTCAAAACACCATGACCAATCCTCAATGGTTTCAACCATCTTCCCATATTTATAGATAATTACATCATTAATAATTGCGATTGCTATCAGGGAACCGGCCTGAATAAGGGCCCCATCCCTTGATGCTACATCAGCCGCAACCTGCATCTTTATCCTTTCCTTAGCGAAGATACCGACATTTATACTTAAGAGGATTGCCCCAATCATAAAAATGACCAGGACTGGCACCGCTACTAAAATCTGCCCCTTTTTTCTGCTAAAAAAACATTTTCTGTTTTTCATTTATTTTATTGTATGGAATTTCCGGTAGTCGCAGGTCTTTAGCCTGCGTTAATTTACTCCATTGTCATTCCGCAGGAAGAGGTTAAAGCAATACTCTTCGTTGAAGTTAAACGGTAAAACTGCTTCATCAAGGGAATCGGCATTGGTTTGTAATAGATGGTCATGGTAAGTTTCACCTTATCGCCAAAGGCTAAATGGGATGGGTCGGAATCATATTTTATTTCATAACAACCCTGTTTTGCATCAAGGTCTTCCCGGATTGCGTTGAGAAATGCTTCGGCGGCAGCTCCCACTTTACCTTTGTTTCCCTTCGTTACAATACATTCACGGCAGGCAGAATAGGTAGCTAAATTAAGGGTTGATTTGGCATTGCTCAGAAGGGTCAAATGAAGGGTAAAGAAGATAAAAGCAAAAAACATGAAGATAACAAAGGACATTTCAACCAGTGCCTGCCCGGATTGAGAACTTAGCCGAGTAATCCCTGCTTCCGCAGGGACGGCAACTACCCCCGTATTTAATACGGGGTTATGTAGTGGCAAAGCTTGCTTTGCTCGGGTTTGATAAATCAAGCCCCTACATAGGAAATTCCTATACAATGAACTTATTTTAATACGTATAGGGTCTCTTAAAGATGTTGACGAAGTTGTTAAATGCCCCTTGATATCCTTGGTTAACATAATAGACAACGGTAGTCAGAATGATGACAAAAACAACCATAAGCAATGCATATTCAATAAGAGCTTGGCCACGTTTGTTTAGGGAAATTTTAGCGTTGCGGGTTTGATAAACCTGTTCCTGGCCAGGTTCAGGAATCGAACCCCTACTTTTCTTTTTCCAATTTTTTCTTAAGTTCATCTATTTGCTTTTTACCTTCAACATATATAACCGGATATCCGTATCTCTCTTTTTTAGGTAAAAATCGACGCTTCGCGGAAGACTCCTTAGCATCAAACTCAAGAAGCCTTTTAAAGGTTACATCCTTCACTCTTTCAAATCCAACGTCTTCCCTGCTCCGCAAAATAAGCCTCAGTCTTCCCTTCTCTTCGGCAAAGGTAAGTATCAAAGCCTCTTCGGGCTTAAGCTTTAACGTGATGGTAGAAGCTCCAGTAGAAAGAGTCTCTTGCCCCACTCCCTGAATAAAGCCTTTAGGCTTTGCTAAACCAGACGCATAACTATAGGGTACGGTCCGATTGCCTACCGCCAGGACAATCACATCTTGAAGAAGAACTTTGGTGAGAGATTTTGTGCTACTATAATCTTTCCCCGGTACATCAAGACTCGCTAATATATCAACGCTATCCCCTGGTTCAATAAGACCGTTAATTCCACTCACGTCATCTATACGTATCGTTACCGCTCGTTCACCAAAGAGCAATGTCTGGGAGAGAGTTACCTTTTTCTCGATGGCGATATCCGTCCATAGAATATAGCCTCCGCGATTGATATCAAAAGCTGTTTTTTGTCCCAGAAGGTAGTTCTTGTAATCAGGT
The DNA here is from genome assembly GCA_030672255.1 of bacterium. GTDB lineage: Bacteria > Ratteibacteria > UBA8468 > UBA8468 > UBA8468 > DAOVGU01. The sequence goes on along the minus strand of DAOVGU010000242.1, from coordinate 11,103 downwards.
TTTATCGCATTTCCGGGAACGTAGTTTACGGGCACCAGATGAATCTTTAGCATGTCATCGGTTATCGTTGCACCTTTGGGGATACTCTTGACCGGAGTGAGAACAGAAACTTTCTCTCCGCCGGTTACAAGACAGATATATTTCTTCATATATAGATGCACAAGAATTGTTGCAAAAACAGCTAATAATATAGAAACAAAAAGAGCTCTTAGATAATTACTTTTAAAAAGTTTATTTTTTGCCATTTCTTTCTCCCATCATTTTTTATTATTTTTCCACATCCATCAATTTGCGTTTTGCCCAGATATAATCCTTATCTGCGGGCTCGGGAACAAGGCGCATAATCCTTTTTAAGATATCCTTTGAATAGTCCATCTGACCCGATTTATAAGCAACGAATGCATTATTTTTTAGATATTTCAGCCTTTCGTTAAGCTCCTTTTGTGCTTCACTTAATTTATCTTTCGCTCTTTGATAGACTGGCGGTTTTGGTGTCCTGTTTTCCAAGGATTCAACTATTCCTTTCCAGATAATTATAGATTGATAAGCATTACCGCTATCCAATCTACCTTCCTGATAATAATGTTCGGCAACATTAAACCTATATCTTGCTTCCTCGGTAGTAATCGGTTTGGAAATGAGACTTTTCGTGGAGGCAATTTCCGCATGCTTTTTTTTCTTTACCGGAGCAATTTTCTGACTGCAAAAGGCAATAATTAGCGATAAAAAGGCAAGGACAAAGATTATAACCGTTAAAAGGTTTTTATTCCTTTCACTAAGGTTAATATCCAATTCCGAAACTCCCTTTCTGAACTCAAGTTCGGTTTCGCCCAATTTTATGCGGTCACCGAAGATAAGAATTTTTTCAAACACACTTTCTTCTGAAACTACCACTCTTTCCTCAGTCAGACTTTTCAAAACATAGGCCCCTTTTATCTTTTCTATAGAGAGAGCCTCTCCTTTTAATCCTAAAATTACAATGTCACAGTTCCGACCAGCCCCAATAACCAGTCGGTCTTCAATAGGATATTCCCTTCCTGCATTTCTGCCGGTAATAACTGCAATCTTAGCTAACTCTGCCATTTTTTCTGAACTTATGCGAACTTTCTACCCCCACCTACTTCCTCCCCCCTTGAGGGGGAGGATAGAAGAGAGGGGGAGAGGAAATTCCTGCACTCCTGCATCTATCACTTAACAAAATATTTTAATGCCACAGGAGCAAAGAGAATAACGAATATAATCGGGAAAATTAACAAAACCATAGGAAAGATCATCTTCACCGGTGCTTTATGCCCCATTTCATCAGCAAGTTGAAAACGCTTTTTTCTTAAATCATCGGATTGTTTTTGTAATGTTTCCGCTAAAGATACACCCGTTTTCTCCGCCTGAACCACGGCAGTGGTAAAATTGGAAAAAGGGACATAATCAATTCGGGACGCCATACCTTCCAATGCGTCAACACGACTCTTCCCCAATTTCATTTCATTCTGAAAAAGATAGAACTCCTCTATAAATGGACCTTTTTTATTCTGTTGAATATAGATGTTAATTGCCTCTCCAAAATCAAGTCCCGCACTAACCATCAAGGTAAAAGTATCCAGCGAATCGGGTAAAGCATGGGCAATGGCTCTTTGCCGTTTTTTCACACAATCATTAAGCCAGATGTCGGGAAGAAAACAAGCAAATACCGCTAAGATTAAATAAATGCCTAAATGACGCACACCAAACAATAAAAGAAAAAGAACCACAACCAAAGGTGCTAATTGCTTAAGAGCAAAAAAATCCTCCGGGCGCAGATTGCCGGGAGAACCGGCATTCGTTAAAAGTTTATTCCATCTGTTTTGATTTCTCTTCACTTGAGATGACAGGAACTTATTTTTTCTATTAACCCCGACAATTGCTTCAAGCAGGGGTTTAAGTTTTCCGATGGGTGATTTTGCTCTCACCTTTTCGTATTCAGACATTTTTTCTTCTCTTTTGGTATGCATCACTAAATTCAACAGAAGAAAAGAGAACAACATCACGGCCACAAATACCCAAAGTAATGGAATAAATTCAAAAACATTTATCATTTTTCTCGTAAATATTCAGCTAACCACGTCATTGCGAGCGTCCTGAGTGAAACGAAGGAACAGCGTGGCAATCTCTTACTTCTCTGAAGAGATGAGATTGCTTCACTTCGTTCGCAACGCTTCGCGGATTGCTTCGGGATAAATCCCTCGCAATGACAATCTGAAACGTACTTCACTGAGGACTTACTTTTCCTCTAATCCTCTTCACCTTTCTTAGATTTCAATGCTCACAATTTTCCGAATAATAAAAAATGCAAGTATTTCCATAACCACGGCAAATCCAAGAATACAATTACCGATAAAAGTATTAAGCAGAGGACTCATATACTCCGGGTCTCTCCAATACATAAAGATACCAAGGAGAATTGGCATCAGCCCAACAACGAATCCCTCGGTTTTACCCTGAACGGTTAAGGTATTTATCTTTCCGCGTATGGAATTGCGTTCTCTGATAGTATCGGAAATTTTTCCAAGCATCAGGGGTAGGTCTGCGCCGGTTTTTAAGGAAATAACCATTGAGGAAGAGGTAAACTTTATATCATCCAAAGGGACGCGCACAGCAAAATCTTTTAATGCCTTCTCCACAGATATACCCATTCTTATCTGTCGGATAATAATCCTGATTTCCTGGGAGATAGGGTGCGTTACAACCTCACCGGAAGATTCAATAGCCTGAACCAGGGTCTGACCAGCCCGCATACCACTGCCAATAAGTTCAGTGGCAATAATCAGTTGGTCGTTTATCTTCTGAAGTCGTTTCCTGCGGTAAACCTGGAGAAGAGAGGCAGGAAGCATCCAGCCAATAATCACTCCCAGGATAAGACCGGCTAAACCCAATTTCGCATAAAAACCAAAGGCACCAAAGATCAAGGCAAATATAGCATTCAAGGAATACAATCTTTTCTCGATGCTCAAAAAATAGATGAGTTGTTCCAAGAGATGGCCTGAGTCAGCGAAATAGAGTTCCTTTAACCGTCTAAATTTTTTTATCAGGAAGATTATGTTCAAAGAGAAAAAGATAGTAAAGGAAATAAAGAAAAAAATTAGAACAAATAAGTAAAAGATAAACATCAAAATGTTTTTTGTTTAAGAATATCTTTGGAGAACTTTATCCCTATTCTATCTAATTCATCAACAAATTCCGGTATATAACCTGTAGGAACAAACTTTCCCAGAATTTTTCCGGTAGGGTTTGTCCCGGTGCGTTTAAATACAAATATATCTTCAACAATTATCTTTCCGTCAATTATACCCTTTGTTTCGCTCACAGAGATTACCTTACGTGACCCATCCTGAAAACGAGAAAGTTGCACAATAATATTAATCGCCGAGGCTATTTGATTTTTTACGACTGAAGAAGGAAGCTCTATACCCACCATCATCACCATCGTCTCCAAACGTATCAGAGCATCCTTAGCTGAGTTAGCATGGACGGTAGTTAAAGAACCTTCGTGTCCGGTATTCATTGCCTGAAGCATATCCAGAGTTTCCCCGCCACGACATTCCCCCACAACAATTCTATCCGGCCTCATACGTAAAGAGTTTTTTACCAGATCTCGTATGCTAACCGTTCCTTTGCCTTCAATATTCGGGGGCCGGGATTCAAGGGAAACAAGATTCTCGTGAGGAAGTCTCAATTCCGCTGTATCCTCAATCGTTATCAGGCGCTCATTTGTGGGAATCGCCGAAGAAAGAACGTTAAGCAAACAGGTTTTTCCGGTGCCGGTACCCCCGGATACAAGGATATTTTTCTTTATTCTTACGCAGACATTTAAAAATTGCATTATTTCGGAGGTTAATGTTCCGAAACGAATAAGGTCGTCATCGGAAAACATCTTTTTGGAAAACTTTCTGATGGTGATACTCGGACCTTTCAAAGCCAGAGGAGGTATAATCGCATTAACTCTGGACCCGTCTTTCAAACGTGCATCAACCATAGGAGTGCTTTCGTCTATCCTGCGACCGATAGGATTTATAATCCTACCGATAATTCTCTGAATATGTTCATTTGAAGTAAAGGAAAGATTGGTTAATTCTATTTTTCCTTTCTTTTCCACATAGATTTTATCCTTAGCATTAACCATAATCTCAGTCACCTCTTCATTTCTGAGCAGGTCTTGCAGGGGACCCAGGGCTAACGCTTCATCGAGAATATCTTTTTTGAGTTTTTGCCGGTTTATATCAGGAGGTATGTTAGCCTGTTTAATAATTCCATCAAGAACCCGACTGCATTTATTTCTCAGTTCCTGGTCTGCCAGTTCCTCTATCTTGGTTTTTTTTAAATCCATCTTCTCAATTAAAGTTTCATGCATTTGCTGTCTTAACAGGGAGATGTCTGATGCTGTAGCAACATCTTCTTTTTCCACAAAACGAATCGTAAATTCTTTTATCGTAACTACATCCTGGTAGTTCAGAATAGTAGAGGTAACGGGTCTTCCATTCACAAGAAGGTCTTCTTTGGGGGATAAACTATATATCTGGATGGAATCTTTATCCTTGGTCAACCTAACATGAGTAGGAGAGATATTATCACCGACAAGAACGATATCGCAGGAAACGTCCTTGCCAATGACATAGGTTTTATCAACAAAATCAATGGTAGAAATTGACTTATTCTCTTTTAATATTTCTATGTATTTCACAATAACAAAGATAAATTAGATTGCAGAGCCTGTTCCGAACGAAGTGAGGAATCTCTGAGTTTGCTTCGCCTTTGGCTCGCAACCGTTACACTCCTCGCAATGACTTTCTCTTTTTGTCATTGCGAGAGCCGATACCATCGGCTCGTGGCAATCCGCGAAGCGTTGCGAAGCCGAAGGCTGTGGCAATCTCGAGATTGCTTCGTTTCACTCGCAATGACTATGTCATTTTTGTTTTAATCATAGTTTTATCCTGATGTTATCTGCGTCCAAAAAGAACTTTAGTCTTTTCTATCAACCTCATCTATGAATTTTTTCATTCCTTTGCTAGGCTTGATATGAGATTTTTCCCTGATGATAGAAGGTGTGAGCAGAATAATAGTTTCTACGTTCTTGATAACTTTATTCTTCTTTCTAAATAGATATCCTAAAAGAGGTATATCGCCTAAAAGAGGGACTTTTGAAATTTCCTCAGTTTCATTCTGAGACACGAATCCAGCAATAGCGAATGTTGTATTTTCCTTTACGGTAAGGGTAGTGCTGGCTTCTTTAGATGAGATAGAGGGATATCCAGAAACCTGATGGGAATAATCGAGTTCACTCATTGTCGTTTTGAGTTTAATAAATATTCTGTCGTAGCCTATAACTTCCGGTGCAATCTCCAGTTGTGTCCCATACTTCTTCCAGTCAACGCTTGCGGATAATCCTGTGCTCTGGGCAATAGGTATCTCTCCCCCAACCAGAAAATCCGCTTTTTTTCCGCTTTCCACTAATAGTTTTGGAGTCGCCAGGATACGAGCCTTTCCCTTCTCAACAAGGGCATTTATTTTTATGCTTACATCGGATAAACTTACCTTAAGAACCTTCGCCTTTTCATAATCATATGAAGCCTCTACTCCAGGTTCCCATCCGTCCTCTCCAAACCACTGGATACCCAAATCTGAGGTATTCTCCTGGTTTACCTCAATAATCCGGACATCTATCTGCACAATCTGTTTCTCTGGCATGTACACTTTGTCGATAACAATATCCTTATACATCCCGATTGTTTTTCTATAATAATCCTGATAATGTTTATCAAATATTTCACCTTCAACAATAATCTTATCCCCCGTTCTCTTTATCCTTAAACCTTTAACAGAAGCAAAAACTTCCTTTAATTGTTCTGCTACAACATCCAGGGGGAGCATTGAAAAAACGCGAATCCCATACTTTTCAATTTTACCGTCAGAATATTGAACCAATATTGTAGTAAAGCCAGCTTTTTTTCCAACGATCTCCACACTTAATTTATCCTTCATAAATAGTTCTATTATACCTTTCGTGCCAATGTTGATGCGGTCGGCGGTTGTCCTGAGACTAAAGGTCTTCTGCTGACCAGGAGCAATCCTGACAACCTCTTCTGATTTCAGTGTAGGTAAAGAAATTTTTGAACTTTTAGCCTGAACATTAACCGAAAATAAAAATAGAAAAAATGATAAAATAAATAAATAAAAACAGTCCTTCCTCACCGAATTTGTTCTCATCAGATTTCTCCCGGTTTAACCTCCTCCATTCTTTGTAACTTATATCCCCCTGTCATTGCGAGGGATAAAGTCCCGAAGCAATCTCAACGACAGGCTCAGAACAGGCTCCGTAATCTCAAGATTGCCACACCCCGTTAAACAGAACTGAAGTTTAACGGGGTTCGCAATGACAACTAAACATTAATTTTTTGGACTTTTTTACTTTCACCAACCTGTCCCGGCATCTGAAACCTTATCCCCTGCATTTTTGAAAAGAGTCTTCACATTTTTACCAAGTGTTCTAACCACAGCAAAAGCAATCATCGCGATCAAGGCTAAAATAAGGATATATTCAGCAATACCTTGACCCTTACGGTTACCTAAAATTTTATATCTTATCATTTTCTACCCCCTTTCACTGACATTCACAAAATCATCTTATTGCTTCAACATCTTCTTTTCCAGGCTGTTAATTCTCCTTTCCAACACCTGGATGCGGTCTCTTAAGTGCTCGGTGCGTGTATCGGTTATCTTTACAATATCACTTAAGTGCTTGGCATTGCGGTGCACGCCGATAGACCATGCTATCCCTAAAAGTATCAATAGACACAAGACTATCAATGTATCTTTTTCCATCCTTTTAGCCATAATCTTTCACCTCCTCTTCTATAAATATTCAGTGAACTACATCCTAGCCTCGCTGTCATTCCCGTGTCCACGGGAATCCACCTTTATTAGATTCCTGCTTCCGCAGGAATGACATGGCGTTCACTGAATATTTACCCTCTCCTAAACAAAATATTTTATCTTCTCCAGGTCAAATTGTCAAAATTTATATCCTACTTAATCAACATATTATCAATCAGCCGTGTTTTGCCAATCCAGGCGGCTACCGCAATTAGGGTCTTCTTCTTTAGTTTTTTAACATCCTTTAGGCTCATTAGATTTACCGCTTTAAGATAATCAATTTTTATTTTTTTTGCTTTAATTAAATTTTTTACTTCCTTCAAAACCTTCGCGCTATTGCTTTCTCCCGAATTTACCATTCTTTTTACTTGAACAAGGGCCTGATAAAGAACAGGAGCAATCTCTCTTTCTTTTTTGGTTAAATATTTATTTCTGGAACTTACCGCCAAACCGTCTTTCTCTCGAACAGTGGGCAAACCAATAACCTTAACATCTATGTTAAGATCAGAAACCATTTTTTTAATAATAATTAATTGTTGAGCATCCTTCCAGCCAAAATAGGTTCTTGTTGGTTTAACAATATTGAATAATTTCGCAACAATCGTTGTAACCCCTCTAAAATGAATCGGTCGGGAAATCCCGCATAATTTCTCGGATAGCTCTTCTACCATGATATAGGTACTATAGCCATCGGGATAGATCTCCTTATTCGAAGGAACAAAAAGGACATCGGTTCCGGCTGCTTTCGCCAATTCCCTGTCCCTTTCTAAATCCCGGGGGTATCTCTTGTAATCCTCTCCTGGCCCAAATTGTGTCGGATTAACATAGATACTGACGACAACTATACCAGTGTCCTTCCTTGCCCTTTTAATCAGAGAGATGTGGCCGGAATGGAGATATCCCATTGTGGGAACAAGACCGATTGTTTTCCCCAATTTTTTTCCATGCTGAGAAAAAAATTGCATCTGCTCAATGGTTTTAATAACCTTCATTCTATTAATTAGCGAGGCTGAAGCCTCGCAGTGCATTTAATCTTGTCATTCCTGTGGAAACAGGAATCTATGGATTCCCGCTAACTAATTGCGGGAATGACAACTGTAGTGCGAACCTTTCAGGTTCGCTATATTTCTTTGAGAAGGGTTTCTATCTTTTTTCCAGTTACAGGGTCTTTGAAAAATGACGCAATTTCATTCAGCGGCTTTAAGACAAATTCTCTTTCTCTAAACTTAGGATGGGGAATGATAAGGTTGGGTTCATCTAAAATTAAAGAACCATAAAAAATAATATCTAAATCAATCGTTCGCGGCTCTTCTCTTTTATGATTTCTTTCTCTTCCCAAATTTTCTTCTATAGCTTTAAGAAATCTCAGAAGCCTTTTTGGTTCTAATTTTGTCTCTATTTCTGCCACACCATTAAGGAAGTAAGAACCTTTCACTCCTTCTTCTGGCCTTGTTTTAAAGAAGGAAGAGACCTGATTAATCCTGATATTTTTCCTTTTTAATAATCTTAAAGTGGCCTCAATATTCTTCTCTCTGCTTCCAAGGTTTGTTCCAATCCCTAGATAGACAATAGCCATAACTTACAGACCATCACCCTCCCCTCTATCCCCTCCCCTTGAGGGAGGGGAAGAAAAGGGAGGGGTGTTATCTGCGTTCAAAAAGGAGGTTAATTAATTTATAACCTTTTTTAAGATAGAATCTCCCTTTAGCTGCAATCTCATCAAATGAGTCAGCCTTATTAGGTTTTATTCCCTTGCCAAAAAGGAGAAAGGGAACCGGGTCAGCCGAATGTGTGCGGGATTTCAAGGAGGTGATGTGGTCGGAAAGAATAAGAAGACGATAAGCGCCCAAATCGGAAAGAAAGGGGAAAATCCTTCCAATTACATTTTTATCAAACTCCTCAATTGCTTTTATTTTCAGTTTTGTCTGGCCGGAATGGCTTGCTTCATCCGGAGCCTCAATATGAAGAAGAGCAAAATCCTTTTGCTTTAAAGAGTTTATTGTTGCAGAAACCTTGCCACTATAATTAGTATCTAAATATCCGGTAGCTCCTTCTACTTCAATAGAGGTAAGACCAATCGCTTTACCAATCCCTTTGACAATGTCTACGGCTGAGATAACAGCACCAGAAAGACCAAATCTCTCCTTGAAACTTGGCAGATTTTTCTTTCTCCCTTCTCCCCAGAGCCAGATCATATTGGCCGGATTTTCTCCCAGATCAATCCTTACCCGATTGATCCTATGGTCACGCAGAAGAAGTTTAGAGTCAATTACCAATTCTCGCAAGATTTGGCTATTCTCACCGAATGGAAGATACTCCTTAATTTTTTTTCCAAGAATATCATGGGGAGGTGTTGTTGAGATTTGCTTAAGATTCAGGTTAAAATCTTTGAGAATAAGAATATGGCGATAACCTACCCCGGGATAGAATTTAATCTTCTCATCTGCCAATTTGCTATTTAGAAAATCAATGAGAACTTCTGCTTCCGAGGTCCGGATATGGCCGGCAGAATAATCAGCTAAAATTCCATTATCCTCGGTAATAAGATTGCAACGCAAAGCAACATCCTCTTTACCAAGATCAATTCCCATATTGATTGCTTCAAAAGCTCCTCTCCCGAAATAGAATTCTATAGGGTTATAGCCTAAAATGGAAAGAGTGGCGATATCGCTGCCCGGTTTCAATCCTTTTGGAATTGTTTTTACTTGACCAATAAAACTTCTCCTGGCAATTTTATCCAGCCAGGGGATCCGGGCAAATTGCAAAGGAGTTTTTCTTTCCAATTCGCGAAGAGGATAATCGGCCATCCCATCACCAATGATAATAAGGTATTTCATATGCATTACCTCCACCAATAGGTCCGAAATTCTTCAAGAGCCTCACAGAGGGCATCAATATTCTCAGGCGGGGTTGGAGGATAAATCCCGGCGATCATCGATAAACCGCCTTGCCGAGAACCTAACTTCCTGACCTCCTCCTCAATGAGACTGTAGATTTCCTTCCGCGTACCAAAAGGTATAATTTTCTGTCGATCAATATCTAAATCAATAGATACACGCCCTTTGACATATTTAGCAAGATTCTCAATTCCATTACAAAGGTCCTGAGGGTTAATAATCGTAACTCCGCATTCAATCAAATCGTCCATCAACTCCATGATATAGCCATCACTATGCAAATAGACCTGGCAACCAGCCTCTCGAGGGGGCTTCATTAATCTTTTGTAGACCGGCACTACCCATTTGTGGAAACCCTTGGGACTGATAAGGCTGGCGGTCTGCGTACCTAAGTCCTCACCAAAAGTTACTACATCAACTCCTATCTTTAGCCATTGCTCTACTATCTTTTTGTTATGCTCATATACTAGCTCTATCAATTCTGGCAAGTGAACATTCTCGGTAGCAATATCAAACATCAGATTTTCAAATCCGCGCAGATAATAAAGGCGCATAAAAAAGAAACCATGCGGCAAACCTCCAGAGACAAGAGAACCTTCCCTTCTGGCTTTTTCTATCTGCTCAGCAGTTTCTCCCCAATTTGCCGGAGCACGATCGGCCTGCTTTAGGGGATCAGGAACTTTATAATCCTTTAATTTATTCCAACTATCCAACGGACTTTTTATAACCTGACCTTCCAGTCCATCAATACTGCTTTCCCAAACGCATCCCCAGGCATCGGTAAATTTTTCATTGGCTCGATGTGCGGGACCAAAGTCCCAATTACCATAATTTCGCTTCCCTTTTTTGAAATCAGGAAAAAGGATAGGATGTCGAACCAGCACCTCTTCCAGTTCCTCCCGAAGCTGATCCCAGGTTGCATCAGAGATAGAAATCCGGCAAGGCATCCACTCCGGTCGGTTCATTGAGGCGTTACGAAGGTAATTCTCCCGTTCTGAAAGAGCCATCTTTAATTTTATTTAAACAATCTTTTAAAAATGTTATCAATATTTCTTAAGTAATATTTAAGGTCGAAACATTCAGAAATTTCCTTTCTGGTAAGATATTTCATGAGTCTCTTATCCTTTAATAATAATTCCTGAAAACTCTTTTTCCCTTTATGCGCCTGCATTGCTATTCTTTGCACAATGGGATAGGCAGTAGGACGGTCCAGTCCCTTCTCCATCAGTTTCAAAAGAACCTTCTGGGAAAAGATAAGACCCCCGGTAAGATTAAGATTATGCATCATTCTTTCCGGATAAAC
>DAOVGU010000179.1 GCA_030672255.1 bacterium | reverse complement strand
CTCGTTGCTCCTCACTCCCTCTTCTCTTTAAGTTTTTGACTTTGATGTTCTCCCCACTTGTGGGGAGACACAGAGGGGCGTGAGTCGCCTTGGGAGAGAGGCAGCAAAAACAGTAAAAAGGAGAATGGAAAGATGGAAGATGGTAAAATTAGGTTTGGGGTGATTGGGACGGAGAATTCGCATGTAAATCAGGCCTGCAAGAGATTTAATCTTGAGAAAAGTATCAAAGGTGGGGAAGTTGTGACTCTATATCCAGGAGAAGGGGATAGTTTAGAGCATGTTAAAGAGGTTCAGAAAGAGGGTGATGTTCCATTAGTTGTAAATAAACCAGAGGATATGCTGGGCAAAATAGATGCGGTGATTATTATGAACCGCCATGCCAAGTATCACTGCCAATATGCCCGACTTTTTTTGGAAAATAAGATTCCGACCTTTATTGATAAACCCTTCAGTTGCAGTTTAGAAGAGGCAAAAGAGATTATTGAACTGTCTCATAAGACCAACACCTGGTTTTCCTCTTCCTCCGTTGTCTGGAAAACCTCAAGTTTTCAGAATTTTTTTAAGGATGTCCAAGAGGAGTTAGGTCCTATCCATTCGGGAATGGTTGGCGGTCCTTTTGACTTCGAAAGTGAGTTTGGCGGTGTATTCTTTTACGGAATCCACAGCGTAGAGATGCTTTTACAGGGATTTGGATATGATGTCAAAACAATATTTGCAAAACTTCATCGCAAGAATTGTTTTGTAACAGCGGCATTAAAAAGTGGTAAACTCGTTTCTCTCCATCTCATCGGAGAAGGCGGGGGAAGCTTTCAGGTTCTCCTCCATTGTGAAAAAGGAAGCAGATACTTACAAGTGGATATGTCCGACGGATATGATATGGGCTTTAAAAGTTTGATTGAAGGTATAAAAAATAATGTGAGACCCTTTTCCGACGAAGAATTATTAATGCCGATTAAGGTTTTACTGGCAATTGATAAATCAGCAAGGGAAAATAGAGAGGTTGAAATAAAATGAGCTCTCACCCTGCCCTCTCCCCAGGTGGGAGAGGAATATAGGTGAGGGGGAGGTTAAAATGTCTACTCGACAAAAATTGAAATGTGGGGTTGTTGGTTTAGGGCGGATTGGCTGGAGCCATCATTGCCAAAAGATTCAGGAAAGGGAGGATCTGGAACTTGTCTGTGTGGTAGATCCACTTGCTGAACGCCGAGAAGAGGCGATAACAACATTTAAAGCAAAAGCATTTTCTACAATTGAGGAGGCAATGGGTAATCTTAATTTAGACCTTTTAGTGATTGCCTCTCCTTCTAAATTTCATGCCGAGCAAACGATTAAGGCTTTAAATGCGGGAATTCATGTGCTCGTGGAAAAACCGATGGCGGCAACCCTTGAGGAAATGGACGAAATGATTGCAACATCTAGGAAGAAAGGAAAGGTTTTGGCGGTGCACCAGCAGCACCGCTTTGCCGCCGATTACGTTCAACTTACAGAAATCTTAGATTCCGGAATTTTAGGTAAAGTTCATCGTATTATCCACAGGTACTATGGTTTTAACCGGAGGAGTGACTGGCAGAGTTTAAAGAGAATGGGAGGCGGAACATTGAGCAATACCGGACCGCACGGAATTGATATGCTTCTGGGAATTCTTGGCGGAAAGGCAGAACTGCTCTTTGCCGATTTACGCAAGGTTGCTACCGTCGGCGATGCGGAGGATGTAGCAATCCTCCTTTTCAAAGGAGGAAATGGGGAATTGGTAGAATTTGAACTAAATAGTGCCGCCGCCTTCCCTGCAGCTACCTGGTATATCATGGGAGAGGCTGGCTCATTAACCTATCAGGATGAGATTTTTCGTATTAAATACTTTGACCCGGCTAAATTAATGCCTCTCTCCGTCAATGATTCACTGGCGGTAGAAGGAAGAACCTACGACAATAAAGACCGTATTCCCTGGCAGGAAAAGACAATTCCTCTTGATAAGACCAAAGAACTTGACCTTTATGACAATTTAGTTGCGGTCATTCATGGTAAGGAAAAATTAAGAGTTCCTCTTGAGGATGTGCGGGAGCAGATTCACCTGATTAATGAGGCAAAAAGGATTTCCGGTTTCTGCGATGAATGAAAATTGTAGTGGCAGAGTTCACTCTGCCAAGGAGGAAAATGAAGATATATGTTTCGGTAGATATGGAAGGGATTAGCGGGATATTTAGTTTTGAGCAGACCGGAAGAGATAAAAAAGGCTCTGAATATGAAAAGGCTCGCCATCTTTATACTCAGGATGCTAATGCAGTGGTAGAAGCGTGTAAAGAAATGGGCGCAGAAAAAGTGGTTGTGATGGACGGACATAATGGAGGATATAATTTTATCATTGAAGAGTTACATCCTGATGGTGAATATATTACTGGCTATTCAAGAAGGACTATTCTCCCTGGATTTGATAAAAGTTTTGATGGGCTGATTTTACTTGGATATCATGCAATGGCCGGCACCTTTTGTGGACTTTTGGACCATACTCAGAGTTCAAAGACCTGGTTTAACTACTTTATAAATGGAAAGAGAATGGGTGAAGTCGGACAAGGAGCAGTTATGGCGGGAGGTCTCGGAGTTCCGATCATCCTGGTAACAGGAGATAAAGCGGTATGTAAGGAAGCAAAACAACTTCTTGGTGATGTTGAAACTGTAGCGGTGAAGGAAGGACTTTCACGAAACTGTGCCAGAATAATTGCTCCATCAAAATCTCATCAACTTATCAAACAAGGAGTGAAAAGAGCCATAAAAAGGATTAAGGATTTTAAGCCTTATCTCATTAAACCACCGCTTGAGGTAAGAATAGAATTTCAGAATACCGATACCGCCGATGGTTATGAAAGAGTTGGATGGAAACGAATTGATGGTCGCACCGTTTCCCGCATTGTAGACAGCACTTTAAAAATTTTATAAGGGGGATTGAGATGATTGATATTCATACCCATTTAGGAAGAGGGACGGTTAAAAATGAACCAGTAATGGATGAATTAACTGGGAATTTATATATTGATAATCCCCTCTATAAAAATTTATTTTACCACTGTGGGAAGGTAGGACTGCCTGTTCTCTTTCATTTAGCGGTTGGAGTAAAATATGGAATTTATGGTGCTGCCGATGATATTGGCTTACCAAGGCTTGAAAATGTTTTGAAAGAACTCTCTGAAACTGTCTTTATCGGACATGCGATGGCCTTCTGGTCAGAAATTACTTCAGAGGTAGATGAAGAGACGAGGGGTGGCTATCCAGAAGAGCCAGTAAAATCTCCCGGCAGGGTTCCGGAACTTCTGAAGAAATACCCTAATCTCTATGGTGACCTTTCTGCCGGAAGTGGGTTCAATGCCATCTCTCGTGACTCGGAATTCGGTTATCGTTTCTTAGAGGAGTTTCAAAATCAACTTCTCTTTGGCACCGACATCTGCCATGTCAATCAAGAAGTCCTAATTGTCTCTTACTTTAAGAAATTATTAGAAGAGGGGAAAATATCTAAAATTGCTTATGATAAGATAACCAGAAAGAATGCAGAAAAAATCTTGAAATTGGAGGGAAAATGGATTCAAAAGAAAAAATGATGGGTATAAAGGTAAAGAAGGAAGTTTATTTGAAATGTCCGGAGGTTGGTGTATCCGCGGTTCTCGGGGTAAGATATATAGGTCGTCATGGAGTTTGTCGTGAAGAGAATAAGCTCTACGAGAGGTCGTCAGACTGGAGTGATACACTTCAAAAACGCATATCAAAGGATAATGGACGCACCTGGTCGGACTGGGAAATGATTTTGAAGGAATGGCCTGCGCAGAAAGGTTTTGACAAGATGGAGGCTTTACGTGCGCAGTGCTATGACCCTAAAAGCGGAAAGACGCTTGGTTTTGTTTTTCAGCGAATTTTTATCGGCAAAGGTCCGGAAGCTTATGAGAAATACTGGGCTGGGACTAAAACCTTTTTTGGCCACAATTTCTGGCAGGTCTCGGATGATGATGGAAAAACCTGGGGGAAGAAACATCTGCTTCGTTATGAAGATGGCCCGGATTTCAATCCTGAAAATTGGGGGAATAAGGAATATCTGCACACAAATCAAATAGAAACAGCGACTAATGCAATTGCCACAAGAGAAGGCGCAATTATTTATTCACCTTGCGGTACCCCCCTTGAGATTACCGATAGAGGGAGGAAGGAGACGGTGAATGCAGTCCGCTGTTTCATCGGAAAATGGGATGGCGTGAAAAACAATTACAAATGGGAGATATCAGAGCCAATTTATGTTCCACATCGGGTTTCAGGAAGAGGTTTTGATGAACCATTCGTTGCAGAACTTTCCGACGGCAGGCTCTTTTTGGTGATGCGTGGTTCAAATAAAACTTTGAAAGTTGACCACTGGGAAGGTAAGGTGGAAAGTCCTGGCCGGAAATGGATGAGCATTTCTGATGATGGTGGCAGAACCTGGAGTTCTGCGAGTGATTTACGCTACGACACGGGTGAGCAGTTTTATTCACCGGCATCCATCCACCGAATGTTCCGCCACAGTGTTACAGGAAAACTATACTGGGTAGGTAATATATGCCCTCAGCCACCTCAAGGAAATTCACCCCGATATCCTCTAATCATCGCTGAGGTGAATGAGACAATTCCGGCGCTGAAGAAAGACGCCGTAACAGTCATTGATGACCGGGACCCCAAGCGGGACTCAGAGTACGTACAATTTTCCAATTTCTCACTTCTGGAGGATAGAGAAACACATCAAGTAGAAATTTATCTAACACCTATAGGCGAGAAAGGAGGAAAGGAGCCGGATCTTTGGACGGCAGGTGTATCCAAGTACACTTTGACATTTCCTGTTAGAGAATAATCTTGAAATTATAGGAGGTCAGAGGTGATAGATACTCATGCCCATTTGGGAAAAGTAGTGTTTGGGAAAAATCCGCTTACACCGGAAGAACTTATAGAATTTATGGATAAGTATGGGATAGAAAAGTCGGTAATCTTGCCCCTTGTAAATCCCGAAGAAGAACACTTTTATTATACAACTGAACAAGCATTGGAAGATTCTAAAAAATATCCTGATAGATTTATACCTTTTGTCAATATTGACCCTCGGAGAGGCACAAATGATGGAAATTTAGACTTTTATCCTCTCATAAAGGAATGTGTGGACAAAGGCTGTAAAGGTTTTGGAGAAATCCTTGCAAATCTCCCGACAAATGATAGAAGATTAAAGAGCATTTATAAAGCCTGTGGAAAACTTGAAATTCCGGTACTTCCCGACCTACGATATTCTCAGTCTACCGTAGGAGTGATTGAACTTTTAGGTCTGCCTTATTTAGAGGAGGTCCTAAAAGAATTTCCACAGACCATATTTATTGGGCACGGACCTTCATTCTGGGCGGAGGTTTCAGCAGATGTGCCAGGGATTCAAGAGCCTTATCCGAAGGGAAAAATTGAAAAGCCTGGTAGAGTGGGTTATCTGCTGGAGAGATATCCAAATCTATATGCAGACCTTTCAGCTATGAGTGGATATAATGCATTAGCAAGAGACCTCGATTATGCAAAGACGTTTTTGGAAAAGCATCACAAAAAATTACTTTTTGGTACAGATCGTTTTGTGAACCGAGAAGAGCCAAAAATCATAGATCTCCTGAATAACATTGGTTTGCCTTCTTCAATTAAAGGATACATTTTTAGGAAGAATGCGGAAAGAATTTTGAAATTATAGGAGAAAGAAAAATGGGACAGGAGTTTGGTTTTGGTTTTACCGATGCTTTAAAAGCCGAAGTAGGTGGAATCAACCAGAATAAATTACATTCTGATGTAGAGGCGATTCTTAAAGCCTACGAAAAAATTAAACCTTTAGCTAAACGATTAGGTATAGAGCCTCCGATACCAAGACTGGCGGGATTCTGCTATCCGCATATTGCATCTTTAGGGGTAAAGATTGTCTTTGCTGAGGATGCTGAGCCAAAGCCATTTCCGATGATTCATAAACCGGAAGAGATTGATAATTTGACCGAGCCAAAGGACTATTTAGCCGCGCCATTGATTCAGGAAAGACTGAAAGTCTGTGCTGAAATAAAGAAACGTTCTCCCCAATCTCCAAATTTTATCGGTCATCCCTTAGAAGGACCAATAACCACCGCGGTTCTACTGATGGGCTCGGATTTCTTGACCCTTCCCTATGA
>DAOVGU010000129.1 GCA_030672255.1 bacterium | reverse complement strand
GAAAAGGAATACGGAAGAATTAAAAGGCTTTATTATGATGTTGAGGAACCAGCAGTTTCCCGGCAAAGGATGGATAATATCACAGCTGCCAAAGAGGTAACTGAAGCACAGGTGGAGGGTTTAGAGGCTGGTTTAGCCTTAGTTAAAGCACAACTTTCCGATTACAAAATTTATGCTCCCATTAAAGGAATTATTGCTAAGAAATTTATAGATGAAGGCGAGATGATTATTGCCTCCATGATGATGAAGAGTGCTCCTATAGTTACTATCGTGGATATGGATACGGTTGAGATTATGGTTAATGTGACTGAGAAAAACATCACTCAGGTAAAAATAGGACAGAAGGCAAGAGTGAAAGTGGATGCCTATCCAGATAAGGTTTTTATAGGTAAGGTATCCAATATCAGCCCCGTATTGGATCTTTCCAGCAGAACTGCTCCGGTGGAGATAAAAATTTCTAATAAAGAACATCTGCTTAAACCGGGTATGTTTGCCAGAGTGAGAATAGATATCTCAGAACATAAAGGAGTTCCATATATTTTGCGAGACGCTGTCATTAAAGAAGATAGTGGAATGTATTGCTTTATAATCAAGGATGGTAAAGCCTGCAAGACCAAAATAACAATAGGAATGAGTGAAGAGGGCAGGATAGAAGTAACCGATGGAATTCAAGAAGGGGATATAGTTGTTATAACAGGACAGCAGGGTTTAAAAGATGGTCAGGCTGTGGAGATTATATCTAAAGGAGCACAAGAATGAGGTTGCCTGAATTCGGAGTTAAGCGGCCCACCACAGTAACAATGTTATTTTTGGGTATCTTTATTTTAGGGGTAATGTGCCTTGTTCGACTTCCTGTAGACCTTATGCCTGAGATAGAACCACCGGCAATTAGTGTTATAACCATATATCCGGGAGCAGGCGCTACTGATGTGGAAACAAAGGTTACCAAATATATCGAAGATAACCTTTCCATCGTCAACAACCTTGATGAGATAAAATCCAAATCCAAGGAAAACCTTTCTATTGTAACCTGTGAATTTGAATGGGGGACAGACCTAAATGAGGCCTCTAATGATATCCGAGATAAGCTTGAATTTGCCAAAAAAGACTTGCCCGACGATATAAAGGAGCCTATGATCTTTAAGTTTAATACCGCTATAATGCCCATCCTGATATGCGGGGTAAAAGCCAGGGAGAGCTACCTTAAATTGTACGATATCATTGATGACCGGGTTGTTGATCCCTTAAAAACAGTTCCTGGAGTAGGTTCGGTCAAGATAATGGCTGGCCTGGAGAGACAGATTAACGTCTACTTTGATAGAGAGAGGCTGGAGGCCTTTCGCATACCTATCCAGCAAGTGGTCCAGATTCTGGCCAGAGAGAATATAACCCTTCCTGCCGGAAGCCTCAAATTAGGAAAGGCAGAATATAACATTAGGGTCCCTGGTGAGTTCGAGACCCCGGATGAAATAGGAGATGTAGTCATTAGCAAGTACGAGGACGTCCTGATTTATCTTAAGGACATAGCCAGGGTAGAGGATAGCTTCAAGGAACAGACCATGATCTCCCGAACCAATAGGGAATATGGATTGCTCCTTATGGTCCAGAAGATGACCGGTGGCAATACCGTGAACATTACCAGAGCAGTTAAGGAAAAACTCAAAAGAATAGAAAAGACCCTTCCCGAAGATATCGAGATTATCCCCATAATAGATTCCTCTGAACTCATAGTCTCGACCATTAATAACTTAAGGCAATCTGTAATATGGGGTGGGATATTCGTTATCCTGGTTACCCTGTTCTTTCTTCGCCAGTTAAGTTCCACCTTAATCATAGCATTAACTATTCCTTTCTCTTTGATTATAGGCTTCATCTTCTTGTATCTGTGTGGATATACCATCAATGTGATGTCTCTGGTCAGCTTAGCCATTGCCGTAGGCATGGTAGTAGATAACGCTGTGGTCATCTTAGATAATATCACCAGGCACAGGGATAGAGGAGAGAAATTAAGTGAGGCCTCTATCTTTGCCCCCTCAGAGGTGGGATTGGCTGTTACGGCAGCAGCCTTCACTACCATAGTAATCTTCGTCCCCTTGATGTTTCTGGGAGGAATCGTGGGGGTGATGTTTAAACAGTTAGCCTTTGTAATTAGTATTACCATCCTCGCTTCCCTCTTTACCGCCCTCACCCTCATCCCTATGCTCTCTTCTCGCCTGCTGAAGAGCACCTCTTCTTCCAATCCTAAGCCACGATTTGGCAAACGCTTCTACAAATTAAGCGAACGTTGGTTTAAATATGTAGAGTTAAGATATAAAAAGCTCCTGGGCTGGACCCTCGGTCACCGTAAGAGGACCTTAGGTATTGTTATCCTCGTCTTTGTCTCAAGTTTAGCCTTGATCCCTATGATCGGTACTGAGTTTATCCCTGAAATAGATTCTGGAGAGTTAGGCATAACTGTGGAACTTCCTGTTGGTACCAGAGTAGAGGAGACGGATAGAGTCACTCGGGAGATTGAGAAAATACTTAAAGAAAATGCCCCCGAGATAGAAGGTATGACTGGTTTTTGTGGACGGTCAGAAGAAGGTCATGCAGAGACTATGGGGTTTAAAGAAGGCTCGAATGTGGGTCAGATGCTTGCAAAGTTAGTCAGAAAGGGTGAGCGTAGGAGATCCGTTAAAGAGATTGGCAAGGTAATAAGGGAGAAGGTATCCCGCATCCCAGGGATTAGTAAGATGGATATAAGGGCAGGCGCTACTATAGCACAACTACTCTTTGCCGGAGCCAAACCCATCTCTATTGAGATAATTGGGCATAGTCTGGAAGAGACCAATGAGCTGGCTGTCAGGATAAAGAAAATAGTTGAGGTTACCCCGGGTACGGTAGATGTCAAGATAAGCAGGGATCCGGGAAGGGCCGAACTTCGGGTTAAGGTGGATAGGAAAAAGGCCTCTGACCTGGGGCTTAATATGGCCCAGATCGCCGATACTCTGAGGACTCACTTTTATGGGAAGGAGGCTACAAAGTTTCGGGAGGCTGATGAGGAATATGACATCTTCGTCCGATTGAAGGAAGAGAGTCGCCGGGTCATCCCTGACATAGAGAATGTCACCATCACCTCCTTTACCGGCAAACCCATCAAGTTAAAGAATATCGCTACTATTACCGAGGAACTTGAACCTCTGGAAATTGAAAGAAAGGAACAAGAGCGAATCGTTAAGGTTGAAGCCGGGACATATGGCCGTCCATTGGGTCAGATAGCTAGTGATATAAAGTTAGAACTCGCCAGGATAGATATACCAGAAGGTATCTCGGTGGGCTTTGGCGGTGAGGTAAAGGAACAGAGGAAGGCTTTCAGGGACTTAGTCATGCTCCTAATTCTGGGCATTTTCCTGGTCTATATGGTTATGGCCTCTCAATTTGAATCGCTCTTGGACCCCTTTGTTATTATGTTCTCTGTGCCCTTTGCCTTTGTGGGAGTGATCTGGTTTTTGCTTCTCACAGGAACTACTTTGTCTATCATCTCTTTTATTGGATTGATTATGCTGATGGGAATTGTGGTCAACAATGGTATTGTTCTGGTTGATTATACAAACATCTTACGTGCCCGGGGACTCAACTTATTTGAAGCCATCCGAACCGCGGGTCAGCACAGACTCAGACCGGTCTTAATGACTTCACTCAGCGCTATTTTTGGGATGATGCCGTTAGTCCTGATTCGAGGAGAAGGCTCTGAGATATGGATGCCCTTAGGGGGTACGGTGATCGGTGGATTGCTTGTATAAACTTTGGTGACCCTAATTATCGTCCCCGTCGTCTATTCCCTATTCGAGGAGAGGCTAAAGAAAAGAAATATAAGGAAGTTGAGAGAGGTAAGTATAAGGAATAGGTTGAATCTCCGCCAGATAAAAAAGTTAATAAAGCGGCTCAATGAATTAGAGGAGTTAATAGGTAGTAAAGGATTGAAGAAATGAAACTGATTCTGATATCCTACAACGTGGCCATTGATGAGGAGGTAATGAAAGCTTTGAAGGAGGTAGAGGTTTCTGGTTATACTAAGCTGCCCAGGGTGTTAGGTGAAGGCAAGACCAGCGGCCCCCATCTTGATTCCCACATCTGGCCTGGGACTAATACCCTCCTTGTCATCGCTGTAGAAGATAATAAAAAAGACCAAATCTTTACCCAAGTGAAGAAACTTCGCCAGAGGCTTGGTAAGGAAGGTATCAAAGCCTTTGTCTGGCCTTTAGAGGAAATTACTTGAGAAAATTGGACATTATCCAACTCTGAAGGTTCTGGGAAGAGATTTTGCCATCTTTTTCAAATTCTTCCTGCTCGGCTTTACATTCCTCTTCTCCCAGTTTATAATTGTATCCTGTGTAACACCAATCATTTTAGCCAGGTCCTTGATAAATAAGCCTTTATCCATCCTCCATTTTCTCAGCTTTTCACCAAATGTTCTGGGATTTTTAGGATAAAGAGGATTACTCAGGATTTTAATACTGGAGAGGTTAAATTCCCTGGAAATTTCATAGATTAATATTTTGTTGCTAAAGTGTTTCGCATGGCTGTCCCTGCGGCTACTATACCGACCCCAGGCACGAATGCACCTGCACCCCATATCAGATTCAGAAATATCGTGCTAAGCTCTCCGGTCCCCTTTTAGATAGAATTGACCTGCAGATTGAAGTGCCAGGAATATCTTTTTCTCAGATGTCCAGTGAGGAAAAGAAAGGAGAATCTTCTAAAGCAATTAAAGAAAGAGTTAACAAAGCCCGAGATGTTCAACTAAATAGATTCAAAGAAGATAACATCTACTGCAACTCTCGGATGGATAAGTCCCAGATTAAGAAGTATTGTCTTATCAATGAAGAATCCAAAGCCCTCTTAGGATTAGCGATAGATAAACTTGGAATGAGTGCCCGAGCCTATGATAAAATTCTAAAAGTTTCCCGAACCATTGCCGACTTAGAAAACTCCTCCTCAATAGAAACCCCTCACATCTCCGAGGCAATTCAGTATCGGAGTTTGGATCGGAGGCTGGAGGTTTGAATACGGAACTTTTTTCTCTTTCGGAAATTTTTTCCGCTAAAACGTAATAAGATATCTTGTCACCGATTCTTACCTATGATTGAATCTGGACAACTAATAGACAAAGGTTACAGGCTTATGATATAATAGCTTTGTTCAGAAATTTTTGAAGAATAGATGTATAACAGAGAGGGAATTTGAAGGAGAAAATGAAAATGGCTAAAGGAGTAGACTTTTTTCTAACACATGCCAGAGAACTTGAGAAGAAATATGCGGGTAAATGTATAGCTGTAGTGGATGATAAGGTGGTGGCTGTCGGCACTAATCGATTGGAGGTCTATAAAGCTTCCACAAAAAAAATTCCCAAGAATAAGAAAGTGGGCATATTCTACCTTCCATTAAAGGATGAACTGCTAACTGCCCTATGAGATTTCCTTATATAGAAGTAAGCCGAGGAATCTTTGCTCCCATAATTAGTCTTGGAATCTGGACAGGAGAAAGATGGGTTATTTGTGAAGCTTATGTAGATTCAGGAGCAACTTATAGTATTTTTCATACGGATGTTGCTGCTCTTTTAGGCCTAACTTATCGAAAGGGACGAAAGATATTTGTTAAAGTGGGCGATGGCGGACTCATTCCTGTGTATTTACACCAATTGCCTGTTAGATTTGCTAATGTTAAGTTTAATGCACTGCTTGGATTCTCGGAAAGTTTGGGAGTCGGGTTCAATCTGTTAGGAAGAGTTAGTTTCTTTGAAAAATTCAAAATTTGCTTTAACGACAAAGAAAAGGTCATTGAGGCAACACCACTTTGATTACTATAGCCTTCTGTTAACTTACCCCTGTCTTTTATTCGTAGGCTTAGAGATGGTGTAGACCAGAATCTTATTTTGTTTGCAGAAGTGTTTCGCAGGGCTGTCCCTGTGGATTTTATACCGATCCCAAGCATGAATGCACCTGCACTCCTTATCAGATTCAGAAATATCGTGCTAAGCTCTCCGGTCCTCTTTTAGATAGGATAGATTTACAAGTTGAGGTCCCCGGGATATCCTTCTCCGTGATGTCCAGTGAAGAAAAGAAAGGAGAGAGTTCTGCAATTATCAGGGAAAGGGTTAATAAAGCCAGAGATATTCAGTTAGAGCGCTTTAAGGGAGACGGCATCTACTGTAATTCCCGGATGGATAAGTCCCAGATTAAGAAATACTGCTCTATCAATGAAGAATCCAAAACCCTCTTGGGTTTAGCGATCGATAAACTTGGTATGTCTGCCCGCGCCTACGATAAGATTCTTAAAGTATCCCGAACCATTGCCGACCTGGAAGGTTCTTCTTCAATCGAGACTCCTCACATCTCTGAAGCAATTCAGTATCGGAGTCTGGATAAGAGGCTGGAGGTATGAATACAAAACTTTCTTTTCCTCTTTCAGAAATTTTTTCCGCTAAATTTCCGCTAAATTTCCGCTAAAATGTAATAGGATGTCTTGTCGCTAATTCCTTTCTTCTTTACAATCTTTTTCTTTATCAATTCTCGCAAGTCGTTTCTTGCTGTTCTGTCTGTTATTCCGAATAAACCAGCATATTTCTTACTTGTAATTCTTTTGTGTTCTTTAAGAAATTCTATCGCTTTTAATTGTCTATTATTAAGATTCAAAGTTTTTAAATACTCCTCTGTCAATTTAGATTTCCTGAAGATGACTATAAGGCTGGTTCCTGTGTATTCAAAATCAGGCTCAGGTAATCCCCAGGCAAGACATGCATCTATCATATCATTAGTCCCTGTTCCCCATTTCTCAATAAACTTAATGAGAAAGAATTGGTCAGCGATCAATGGATTCTTTGGTATGGATTCGTGCTTCTGTTTTAATTTCTCTACGGTCCAGCCTTCTGGGAGCTGACCAGGATTCCAGATTTCTATTCTATCGTTGAATATTCTTATTTGAACATTGGCAGTGGAGGAATAGTTCCTATGGCAGATAGCATTGACAATTGCTTCCCTTATTGCATCGGGTGGGTAGTCATACTTTTCTTTTCTCTGGATTTCTTTAGGAGTGAGCCATGCAGCCATAGGAGTATGTTCCAAAACAAAGTTTTTTGCCTTATTTACTTGATCAATTATATTCCCACCAAAAACTTTCATATCTATAAATGGCTTAACCGGTTTTATTCCTTTGAAGCGGGCACATCTGACCTCTGTCTGTGAAAAGAATTTCTGAGGGTCTTTTCCAAATAGAAGAATAGCCGTATTCGTAAATTTGTTGTTTCGTAATAACTTCAATCTCATTAAAAGCTCTCTTACAGATATCACCTTTTCAATTTTTGTTCCCCTCTGCTTTCTTGCTTCCTCTACAAACCACTTTACCTTCTCTTCGTCTATATCTTTTAAATTTGCTCCTTGACAAATCTGCTTATCAAATTGTAATTTTTCTTTATGCTTTTCTAAAATCATTCT
>DAOVGU010000184.1 GCA_030672255.1 bacterium | reverse complement strand
GGTCAAGGTAAAACCATTCCCTTTCGGGAGAATGTGCAGTACCATCTATTCCACTGATATCCTGAATTTTAGTGAGTTGATAAAAATTTACTCCATAATATGGATGGTTTCTACAGCCAGTAGAAATACAGCTGGAATAAGGCCTTTTCGGGTCATATTTTTTGAAAATATCATAACCAAATTTACGAATTTCAAAAAGCCTTTTTTCGCGAAAGTTAGACCAGTCTTCCCAGTTAGAATGCTCAGAGATTGTTTCTGGTTTTTGTGTTATAAGTTTTATCTCTTCGAATTCTTTATAATCTGTTTTCCAGCGTTTATTTAAAACATCAATATCTTTATATTTCTCCTGGAGATACTTCTGATATTCCTCCTTTGCCTGTTTCCCCCAGAAGCTATTACTTAGACCTCCTTCGGAGGTACGACCGTAATAGCGAAAAACATGATATTTCCCCCATTTAGAAATAAAATCTTTTATACTCTTTTCAATCACTTCATAATCATATACTTTCCTCTTAGTTTCTTTAATCTTTCCTGCTGTTATATCTATCCTTCCCTGCTCAGGCCGTATTTCGTAAAAATTATATCTGCCACCACTAGGAACCGTCAATTCTATTCCTCTCATATTCTTCTTTATTTGCGCGTCATCTAAATAGTGATAATAGTTGCCTGTATTAAACAAATTAAACACGTTTGCTCCTAACTCTTTCATCGTTTGAAAATGGTTCCTGCGTAAACTATAGGGACCAAGGTAAGTCATACCAGCTTCAACCGGCATTTCCTTGATGAAACTATTTTTTATTTTAACCTCTTGGGGATAATTAATGTTCTTAATATCTTCGGATAATTTTTTCTTAATCGTCTGGAATTTTTCTCTTTCATTCTTTAGTCTGGATAATAATTTTTTTCTTCTTTCGTCCTGAACTTTAAAATTTTTCCCGGACGGGAGAAGTTTATCAATCGCCTGTTTCTCGGTCATTATATAAGAGAGGGCTTCTTCACAGGAGAAAATCTCCTTCTTCAGTTCTTCGGGCACTTCTCCTTGCTTATAGAATTTGTAGAATGTTACATCTCTTAAAGGAGCACAGGTTTCAATGAAGAGCTTACCAAAAGCGCTTATCTCCCTTTGGAGTTTTATAACTCTTTCATAATAGGAAGGTTCTTGTTCTTTGGGAAACCTTATCTCGCAGAGTTTTAAGGAACTATAAAGAATATCCTTGGCAGAACCGCTGTTTAACAAGGATGAACCCAACTTTCCAAGGATAACCAATGTAGCCCCATTAAAGTAGTTATTGTGATAGCGGTAAGCAATAAAATCAGTAGGCTCTCCGGTTGGTAGAAGATAAACAGGTAGAATAATGTTGGCTGCGGTCTCTACATTTTGACCACTGCAAGGAGTCCAATCACGCGCTTCCCTTTTTCCATCGATCATTACGCGCGAATGTAGATTCGTTTTATCCGGAAGGCCATATTTCTTGTTAAACGGACCTACCGTTGCCGGTAATGCTTTTACCAGAAAAGAAGGAAGGTCTGGATTTACTTTCAAAGAAGTATTGAGACTTTGCTGTAGTGATTTCCAGCACCTACCGGGAAGAAACCTTATCTGAAATTCTGTCCACTTAGCTCTACTAGTCCCATATAGCACAACTTTAGCATCATCTTTCCATTGATTTTTTACAGAATCATATTTAATGCCGTATTTAGGAATACTGCTGGTAATTACATTCCCGCCTTCAGCCAGAAAATTCGGAATGGAATATGCCGCTTTGAAGGGGATATTTTCACTATCAAGCAAAATAAGTGTATCAAACCGGTTTTTGGTCAAAAATTTAGTGTCGGAAAGACTTTTCGCATCCGCAACAGTTACGTCAACTCCAAGATTCTTTAAACTCTCCTGATACCAGGATAAAAATTTTTTTTCATTAAGTTTTTCATACCAAGATGAAACTCTTGCTTTTCCAACTTCACTACCCGGGAAACCTTTTTCAAAGAAAATAACTACCCTTTTGTTTTGAATAATCTCTACCTGAGCATCTGCAAAACCAATTAAACTGAACAAACTAACAACAACTACCAATAATCTCTTTAACATTTTCTTTTCCTCCTTTTGTAAATATTTAGTAAACCACATCATTATCTGTAGTGGCAAAGCTTGCTTTGCTCTTTTTTGACGAGCAAGCTCGTCCACTACCCCTGTGATAACACGGTGTTCACTGAGTATTTACGAGATGGCGTCAAAAATCCTTCGCAATGACAGCGAAAAGTCATTGCGAGCGAGGTCCCTCGCTTGTCATTCTGAGGCGTAGCCGAAGAATCTCGCTCGGGATAAACTCCGCAATCTCCCCTTACTTTACTATAAACGCTTTCCCTATCTCTTTCCCGCTTATCCTTTCTCTTACCTCTATT
The DNA here is from genome assembly GCA_030672255.1 of bacterium. Classification (GTDB taxonomy): domain Bacteria; phylum Ratteibacteria; class UBA8468; order UBA8468; family UBA8468; genus DAOVGU01. The sequence goes on along the minus strand of DAOVGU010000184.1, from coordinate 5,798 downwards.
CTCCACCCTCCTTCCGGTTCATTATTAGCTAATCTGAAATTCCCTTTGTATTCTCCATTAGCCAGTACCCTTATTCCTCCATACTCTTCTCTTGTTCTTCCTAAGCTGTCGGTTATCTTTATCTCTATGGGTAAAGAGCCACTCAGACTCTTTTGTTTTCCTGAGAGGGTTACTTGATAGATGAGGTTTTCTCCTCTGGGAAAACTGCTTTTTATCTCAAGAGAAAGTCTTTCTGGTTCCTGAGTCAAGATAGCAATGGCTTTTCCCCAGAGAGGTTCTAACTGAACAGGTATCTGGAGAAGATTATCCTTATAGGAATAACTTAACCTTTCTCCCGTAAGAATATCATAGATATAGTACTGTTTTTGGGGAAGATTTACCGAAACATTAATCTGACATTCCTGAGGCGGGTTTTTATGATTCACTGCAACTACATAGTGAGCAATTCCTCTCTTATCTGTGAAACTATGGGCACAGGCATCCGGGTTATCTGAACGGCAGACTAAGGTATCTATCCCTTTGGTGAGAGTTAATAAAAACTCTTTTGGTGCATTTTTTAAACCAAATCCAAGGAGAATTGCCTTTCCCCTACCATAATTAATCTGAGTTACGGCTGGCTTCCCATTATTGTAGGTATAAAGTACTTTAGCCTTATCTGATAATAACTCATATCCTCTTATAGGTAAAGAAAAAATGCCTTTTACTGGTAGAGCCACCTCTTTCCCATATTGAGCAGAGAAGAGAGTAGAAGGCAAGTTGCTTTTTTGCTGTTCCTGGTTATATAAACCGGTTCTTGCTGTGGCAATTAAGGTATTACCTTTTCTTAACCAGGACATTATCTCTTCTGAGACCTTATCAGGCAGGTAGGAAGCATCATCAAGAAAAAGCACATTATAGTCTTTTAAAACCTCTCCTTTCTCTATCTGGGATTCCTGAAGAATATCAGTGTGACCGAAAGCAGAACAAAGCGGTATATGGCTATGCACTATCTCCCAGTATCCGCGTTTTCCTGAAAGACTTACGGATGTCCCGGCATGAAGTAAAGCGATTTTAGCCCTTTGTTTGTTTAATTTCATAAATAATGGCCCAATCCTTTTTGCCTCTCCAAAAGCTTTCTTGGCGCAAAGTAGTCTTTCAGGAAAAGCCGTAAAGCTCTCGCGTGTAAGGCCAGCCCATAGAAAAAAAGATAGTCCTTTCACTCCATGACCTAATGCCTGATATGTCTGATGTCCCATATATTCCGGATAAAATGGGCTGGTTCTGGCAGCTGAACCGGTAAGCCAGATATTATCCCTGGATTTACTGGCTCCCCACAGAACATCTAAATAGGTGCAGGCTTCACGGGTGTTGAGAATATAACAATCCACAGCAATAAAGTCTAAGTTCGAAGCCATGCCCTCAATATCAACATATCCGTGATTCCTAACAGTATGGCATAAATTATGACAAGGAGACTCAATGACCCATTGTTTCACCTTCCAGCCAAATTCCTCCATTGCCTTATTTTGTTTCTTCAGTCCTTTAACCATACTCTCGGTTAAGAATTTCTTGGCATAATAGAAATTCTTATCCTTTGGGTCCATCGGTATCTCATAGCCATACTTCTCTTTAAAGATTTTTTTCTCCGTTGGAGTTACACCAATGACGCCAATCTCGTCTCCAACATAAAAAGCAAAAAGCCGGGGAGATTTACCAAAATATTGATGGTATTTAGCAAGATTTTCTCTTATTCTCTCATCCATAGCGTCATAACAGGATACCTTGCAGCCCCGGCGATTAAGCCCTGTGAGACAACTAAGATGAGAATTGCGAGGCACAAGAACCATCCCTTCCCTCTGGGCTATATCCATTGTCTGACGCCATATATTACTAAATCCACTCCCATAAGCAGGCCAACCATTTATATTAAGAGCGACCATTTCTTTAATTTTTTCCTTCATCTTTATGGGGGTTGATGCCAAGCCATCCATCATTATTATGGGGAAGAAATTATCCTGAATAGGAGAAACAATATAGATAGGTTTTTCTATTCTGTCTATAATCTCAGCATTATCTAATAAGTCAACTTTAACTTTATAATCACCTTTGGATAGATTGTCTAAAGCAAGGGTTTGAGTAATTTTCTTTATTTCCCCCATACTTTCGACAGGTAGACTGCTGACAACTTCATTCTGAAAGTCAACTAAATCTGTCTTAATCTGAAGGTTATTAGTGGCAACTTTTCCTGATAGTTCTATTGAGAGGTTAATATCTGTGTTTCTTCCAAAGACGTTGGTGCGTTCACCTTCAATAGCTAACTTTAAATATGTTTGGGGAAAGGCCTTAAAAGAACCGTCCCGATAGGAGATAAAATTATTCTTTCTATCTTTAATCTCTATTTTATAATCATACCTCCCCTGTCCGCCGGAAAGAGTAAGATTATGAGAAAAATTCGCTTTCTCCTCCGGGGATAAGGAATAATCCTTTCTTTCTTTTTTAATAGGTTGGCCATTCTTGAACAAAGAAAAGTATATTCCCCCTTTACAGAGATGCCGGCTGTTATTCTTTATGTTATAGGAAATAATAGATTGAGAAGGAATCTTGATATTCTCAAGCGATGCTGGAGCCTGAAGTTTAACAAAATTAACAGGAAGATTCTTTTCTGCAAGCCATAAAATCATCTGCTGCCAGAATTCGTCATAATAATCCCAGCAAACAAGTTTATCATCCCAGTTTCTTGCCCTCGCATCAGGTGAACTATGAGCCCGGGGATTCCAGTTGTCTTCAGTAAAGGTAATCGGGAAAGAAATGACGTGTCCTTTTCCCTGATTTTTAATTATTAGCAGTGGATAGTTATCCATTGCGGCTAAAATATTTGCTCCTTTTTTAGCCTTTGTTTTATGAACTACTATCTTTGGGAGGTATTCTTTGCCTAAGCCCATAAATACAGGATGCTCTGGAGTTACAATATTAATCTTTCCCGCCCTGCTTTTGTCCAGAATAATCTCTCTTTTTGCTCCAAAGGAAAGGTGCAAGGTCTTGCTGTAATCTATCTCTACCGGGATAATATTCGAAAGAATGGTTCCTTTATAGCCTCTTCCCTGATCTCCGATAAAGATGATATTTCCGCCTTTTTCCACATATTTCTTAAGATTTTCTTCATCCTTGGGATAAAAGGCCCAGGCTGGAATGTCAACAAATATGAGAATATCATATTTCTGGAAACCTCTAACTGATATAGGGAAATTCTTGACAAAATAGTCCTTTTTCATAGTATTAATGCATCGACAAAAATCTATTTTATATTTGAAAGGGGCTTTTGCTAGAGATTCTTCAATCCGATAAAGTTCATATTGAGAATAGACAAAATGGGTTTGCTTAGCACCGACTAAAAGAATTCTTATTTCTTTATCCTGTTTTTGGCTTAAAGAGCTTGCTGCTACCTCTTTCCCTTTCTGGATGACAGCAGGAATAGGTTCAGGTCGTTTAGCGATAAAGGTATTTTTTATAGGAACAATGAAACTATTTATGGCACTTCCTCTTTCTTTCTGCAGACTAATCTTTATGCCAGAGCCTTCTGAGGATAAGGGAAAGGATAATTTGGCAAGAGTGTCTTTCTCCAGGGTAACTTTCCTGGGTTCTAAATTAGTGATAACACTATTATCTTTATCCAGAATCTCTCCCTTAATGGTCATCTCCTCTTCTTCCCTGCCTATTTCCTGGAGCTTGAGAGAAAGCAACGAATTCTCTATTTTAGCATAGACTATTCTTTCCTCATCCACATAAGAAGGAATAGATAAGAGATTATCTATAGGGATAACATAATAGATGGTCTGCCAGATGTCTCCTGTTTCTAAAGCAACAGGTTTATAGAAAGGCTCTATATTGGAAGCGTTATTTGCTATGTAGAAATAAAACTCATCTAAACGATTGTAATCTACCTTAATGAATATCGCGCCTTTACTCTCTTTGTCCATTACTCCGGCCCAGCCGGAAATAAAATCATTGATGTAATAGTGGCCTGGTTTATGCTTAACCTCAGTCATTCCCTTCGTTGAAGGAGCGAACCAAATATCATTGTTGTCAACTTCTCCTCCAGCGCAAACGCTGTTATGGGTGCGATATGTAAATCTTTGGGCTTTTCCTTGATTCTTAATCCTGACATCCACTTTTATGCTGGGAGTAGTGGAAAAGAAGGTATACCTTTTTTCTATCTTTATCCCTTTGGAATAACTTTCTTCTTCTTCAACTAAGCAAGAGAGTTGAATGGTTATTTTATTCGTACTTTTTTCAATAATCTTATACTGATAAACTTTCTCTGTAAATCCAGGGAAACCTTCTTTCGCATCAATGTCTTTTCCTATCCCATAACCTTGTTGTTTCTCTTCATCATTAGTGAAGTTATAACCACTCTTTTTGGATATCAAACTTCCTATCCGCCCACCTTTATCCGGCAAAATGGTAGCCTGATAATAAGGATTCTCTACCTTCAATATCACCCCTCCCTTACCTTTGACTTCCTGAACAGTAACCTGAGCAAAGATGCTTGTTGTAGTAAACAGCATAACCGCTAAACCCAAAAATATACTTTTATATCTTCTCATTTTCTTTCCCTCCTTTTTATGAAATTGCTCTGTCATTCTGAGTGAAACAAAGAATCTCATTCCTTTCAGAGAAGTGAGAGATTGCCACCCCTGCTTCCGCAGGGGCAGGCTTGCTATCGCTCCTCGCAACGACTTCGTCGGATTCTTCGCCTTCGGTTCAGAATGACATCCTTCTCTCTATATCAACAGGATTTTGTAGTCAATCCTGATATTGTCATTGCGAGCCCTTATAAGTCTGCCCCAATCTCACAGTCATCCATATGCGCACCAACTACCAATATTGTCTTTTTATTATCCATTTTTTTTCTCTACATCATCAAAACTTAAACTTCCTTAGGTTCTCCAGTAACTCCTCTCCATTTTCTTTAAGATAATTATAGGCATCCTCTGGTTTCTTATACCTATCCGGGAAGTTCCAGAAGATTAAATGAATCTTTCTTACCTCGGGAGAAACCGTAAGCCAGGTGCGAGAAGTCCTCGGTAATTTGACCTTTGCCTTTATCATTTCTTCCGGAAGGTACATTACCGCACAAGTACCCCAGTTATTTTTCTTAGTATCAAAGTAGAATATCCAGGGCTCTTCCTTGGGGTTTAATGAGGCAGGTTCTTTACTCTCCTGGATACTTCTTTTAGTCGTGGAGAGCCAGCGGTCGTGTGGTCCTCTCCAGTGGCCAGGGACACAGAGAAGTATTAACTCTAAAGACTTAACCTCTACCCTAGAATCAAGGGTTATCTCGGTATAGATTTTATCATCTCCTGGGAGAAAAACAAATCTGGCTTTTATCGTGGCCCATTCCGACTCCCAGATAAAATCTATTATCCCTCTTTTCCCTTGTTCTACTATCTTTATCTCCGCAATGGTTCTGACAAGCGCCTTTTTATTTATCCTTATTCCTAAGAATCCATTACTATACCAGGCACCACCGGTTAAGCCAAGACCTGTTATCCCAGTAGCGGCATCACCAATATAAGGAAATGGCCTGTTAGGATATTCTTCTTTAAAGGCAGGGTCAGCAAAGTAGTTATATCGGAAGCCATAATTAACCGGACCTTGGTTCTTAATGGAGATGGTTCTGTCTGTTCGGGTAAATTCTCCTCTATCTTTATGTGTAGTATCTTTAAGTGATGGTTACAGATATTCTTATTCATAGTATAGGGGGAGTTTCCAAAGAGGGGGGAGTTGATAACTGTTAATAGTGTTGATAACTTTTTCCC
>DAOVGU010000055.1 GCA_030672255.1 bacterium | reverse complement strand
AGGCTCGGCATTTCTTATCTCTCTGATAAAGAATAAACGCTTTGCAAATCTTTGGACAAATTTAGCTATTCTTTCTCTTCTCCTTCTTGCTATTCATTCCCTATCCTTGGTCAGGCTAAATGGAGTAATGGTATATAAAATGGGGGGCTGGATTCCACCAATTGGTATCTCTCTGGTTCTGGATAGTCTTACCGTGTTCCTGCTCATTACGGTTAACTTAATTGCTCTTTTTGTCACTATCTATTCCTTAAGTTATATGGAGAGGTATACCTCCAAGGGGAAGTTTTTTACTCTCTTCCTTCTGATGGTTGGTGGGATGAACGGGGTGATTATCACCGGAGATATGTTTAACCTCTTTGTCTTTTTGGAGATTGCTTCCGTGGCCAGTTATGCCCTGGTAGCATTTGGCGTGGAAGCTGAGGAGTTAGAGGCCTCCTTTAAATATATGGTTTTAAGTTGCGTCGCCTCCTCTTTTGTCCTTTTGGGAATTGCTCTTCTTTATTCCTATACCTCCAGTCTCAATATGGCCGATATCTCTCGTATTTTACAGAGTAAAGGAAATAGTCAAATTGTTCCATTTGTCAGCGTGCTTTTCCTGATGGGATTTGGACTTAAAGCCGCCATTGTTCCCTTTCATGCCTGGCTTCCCGATGCTCACCCTTCTGCTCCTGCTCCAATTTCAGCGATGCTTTCCGGAGTGTTGATAAAGGCACTTGGAATATATGCAATTTTGCGGATATTTTTCAGTGTTCTGGGAATTAGTCAATCGTTTCTTACTGTCTTGATGGTATTGGGAACCTTGTCGATGGTGGTGGGAGTTTTTCTGGCTATTGGACAGTGGGATTTTAAGAGACTCCTGGCCTACCATTCTATCAGCCAGATCGGTTATGTGATTCTGGGAATTAGCTTGTGGACACCTCTGGGGATCTTAGGTGGATTATTCCATCTTTTCAATCACTCGGTATTCAAGTCTCTTCTCTTCCTTAACTCGGGAGCGGTAGTTTATGCTGCCGGCACAAGGGATTTGCGAAAGATGGGTGGATTAAGGGAGGAGATGCCGGTTACAAGTTCCACCTGTATGATCGCCTCTATGTCCATTGCTGGAATTCCTCCATTTAATGGGTTCTGGAGTAAATTGATTATAATTATTGCTTGTATCCAAGCAGGCCATCTTGGTTATGCTTTTTGGGCAGTCTTAGCGAGTCTTTTAACTCTATCTTCCTTTATGAAGGTTCAGAGGTATGCCTTTTTTGGAAAAAAGAAGGAAGGTTCTCAATTTATTAAAGAAGTCCCTCTTTCTATGAGAATTCCGATGATTGTTCTTTCCCTCATCTGTATTGTGGGAGGAATTCTTTTAATTCCGGTTTTAAGAAATAGCTTCCTTGGTGCAGCGACAGACGTTTTGCTTAAGGGAACAGATTATGCCAGAGTTGTTATGGAAAACTTAAGATGAAAACAAAAATTGTCCTTTTCATTGTTGCTTTCATCGTCTGGCTGGGACTTACCTGGTCGGTAGAATTACTTTCTTTAATAGTTGGAGTTGGAGTGGCAATACTGGTTGCCTTTTTAACCTCGGATATGTTTACCCCGTTAAGAAATAAAACGGGGTTTGTTTCTAAAGTTCCTGAATTTAAACAGCCGGTCCGCTACCTCTGGTTTCTCTATTATATTCCCGTTTTCTTATGGGAATGTCTTAAAGCGAATTTTGATGTTGCCTATCGGGTAGGTCATCCCGACCTCCCCATAAATCCGGGTATTGTTAAGGTAAAGACGCAACTGAAAACTGAACTTGCCCTAACATTTTTAGCCAATTCCATCACCCTTACTCCGGGAACGTTAAGTGTGGATGTGGATAAAGAAAAAGGCTACTTATACGTTCACTGGATTAATGTAAAGGATAAAGGAGTGGAGGGGGCTACCAGAATTGTTGTGGAGAAATTCGAGAAAATCTTAAGGAGAATATTCGAATGAGGTTTCTGCGCTGGTTAACAGGACTAATTATCTTAGCGGCAATACTAATCTGGATATTTATCCATCCTTTTAATTTCCTTGTGCGCTGTCTTTATATCCTTCTTCTCTGTTCCTTTTTATGTCTTTTCCGCATCCTAAAAGGCCCAACAGCAGCGGATAGGGCGGTATCGGTGGATATCTTGGGAATTTTAATTGTGGGTTTCTGCGCCATCCTTTGTCTGGCTACAGGAAGACCCTGGTATCTGGATATTGGTATTGCCTGGGCCTTGCAAAGTTTTATCGGGGTATTGGCTCTATCAAAGTATTTAGAAGGAAGGAGCTTTGATGAATGAGATAATTGGTTATATTTTTATAGTAGCCGGGGTCGTCTTTGACTTTTTTGGTTGTCTGGGTCTGGTGAGGTTTCCCGATCTTTATAACCGGCTTCAGGCAGCCACCAAGTGTGTAACCATAGGAACTTGCGGGATAATGTTCGGAGTCTTTATCATCACTGGATTGAGCCCCTCTGGTATAAAGGCTTTGCTGATTATCCTCTTTCTCATCCTGACCGCTCCCACCGCTGCCCATGCGCTTGCTCGCGGAGCCCATAAATCTGGAGTTAAACTGTGGGAGAAGAGTATCTGTGACAAATACGAGGAGGACGCAGATTAGCGTAGACGTCATTGCGAGGAGTGGGATTCTTCGCTTGTCATTGCGAGGGATAAAATCCCGAAGCAATCTCAATGACAGGCTCGGAACAGGCTCCGCAATCTCATGAGATTGCCACGCCCTCCGGGCTCGCAATGACAAACCAGCGACAATTAGTGTATGAAATTACCAAGTTTATTCCAGTTTAGAGTTCTTAAAGAGGCCTTTACCGCTTTATTTAAAGGGCATTACACAACCAGATTCCCTTTTGTGCCTCACAAACCGCCTGAGAAATTCCGGGGAAAGCCGGTTCCTGATGATGACTGGTGCGTTGGCTGTGGCGCCTGTGTAGAAGTCTGTCCTTCTCATGCCATTGAGCTAATCGATGAGCCAAAGACTGCTACCAGAAGAATTATCTGGCATTACGATCAGTGTATCTTCTGTGGTCAATGTGAAGCCAACTGCCTTACCGAAAAAGGTGTTCATTTAACCGAGGAATATGATTTGGCTGTCTTTGACCGAAAAGAACTTTTCTCTGAACAGAAAAAGGAACTCCTTATTTGTGATAGATGTGGCCGGATTATTGGAACCAGAAAGCACCTTTTGTGGTTAGTAAAGAAGTTGGGTCCTTTAGCCTATAGCAATTTCCCTTTAATCTTAACCGCTCAAAAAGAGCTAAAAATAGCAAAAGAAGAGACTCCTTCCAAAGTTCCTACCAGCCTCACCCGCTCTGACATCTTTCGTATTTTGTGCCCGCGATGCCGCCATGAGGTCCTGCTTCTTGACCAGTATGGTAAACGTTAAAGGGGTCAGGTCTCAACATTTGACAAAATTGCGCTACTATATTCTACGCTATCTTCAGTAGCAATATGCGAGCAGCTCCTGATTAAACCAGGGGTACTCACAGCAAATGTTCATAAACCTAACTGTATTAGTTCACTATTACCTCTTACATCTGTATAAATTAAAAAATAGTTTCCATCTAAATAAATTGTCAAATGTTGAGACCTGACCCCCTAAGACTCAAGGGTAAGATTGTTATTGTCGGGATTGGAAATACCCTCAGAGGAGATGATGGAGCAGGTCCGGAACTGATAAAGAGTTTAAAGTTTAAAGTTAAGAGTTTAGAGAGAAACTCTCAACTGTGTTTAATAGATGTGGGTGCGGTTCCCGAGAATTTCCTGCAAAAGATTGTTGGACATAAGCCTGATGTTATACTATTGGTTGATGCGGTTAATTTAGGGAAACCAGCGGGAAGTGTGGAAATTATCGAAGCAGAAAATCTGAAAGAGGAGAGTTTCTCTACGCACAATGCTTCTTTGAAATTAACAATAGAGTACCTGAAGAAGGAGACTAAAGCTAATATCTTTCTTTTGGGAATTCAGCCAAAAAATATTGGTTTTGGGAAAAGGATGTCCCCTGAAGTAAAGAAAAGTATCAATTCTATTGTCACCAATGTAAGGACTATTTCTGGAGGCGTGCCTTGTTACCGACGAGCGGGCACGGTGTCCGAAGGACGAGCGAGGAGGAACGAGAGCGCAGATTTCCTCGCTGGGGAAATCAAGCGTGCCGCTGAAGAAGATAGTCCGAACATATAATGCATGAATTAGGAGAGGCATTAGAGCTATTTGAAGTGATTAAGAGCGAGGCCAAAAAGAATGGACTTAAAAAGGTCTCCAAGATTACGATTAGGGTAGGGGAGGCCTCGGGAATTAAGATTGATTTTTTAAGACATAGCTTCCTCGACCACATTCTACCTCAAAACAGCGTTGTTAAAGGAGCAAAGGTGGACTTTATCCCGGAGACTACAAAGTTAAGGTGCGGAGATTGCAAAAGAGAAGTGGTAGAGGATAGTTTTAACCCTCTTTGTCCTTTCTGCGGTAGTAGTAACTTAGAGGTTATTGCGGGTAAGGATACCTACATCGAAAGCATTGAAGGGGAGTAGGGTATTGTTGATTTATTATGCCGTATATGAAGGTATATATAGATGTATTCATTATGGGTTTCGCATTGAGCTGGGGGCCATGTTTATTCTTTTGTGCCCCGATATTAATTCCCTACATCGCGGCCACCCAAAAAGGCTGGCTTGAAGGGCTAAAGGCTACTTTAGCCTTTTCCATTTCACGGATAGTTCCTTATGTGATATTGAGCCTTATCAGCGCCACCCTGGGCCAATACTTGATTCGAATCTTTTACGGAAGTAAAGCTGGATTAATTATCCATATTTTGGCAAGTACCTTTATATTATCATTGGGAATGATTATCCTTATCGGGAAATCTCCACATCTGCATATTTGCCAATCCTTATCTAAATATATTCATTTAGAGGGCACAAAGGGGATGATTCTATTGGGGTTCTTAGTTGGGATAACCCCTTGTATGCCTTTGTTCGGGGTGCTTACCTATATTGCCTTTACTTCTAAGAACTTCCTGGACGGCATCCTCTTAGGCTTAACCTTTGGGGCGGGAACTCTTATCTCACCCTTAATCTTGTTTGGGTCTCTGGCCGGTGGAGCTTCATCATTTTTAGTTAAGAAGCCTTTAATCTATAAAGCATTCAGATGCATATGCGGGCTGATATTGATCTATCTTGGGATAGGAATGATGATTAAAATCTTTTTCATTTCCTTCCCCCCTTCACATTAATTATTAATCCTCACTTTACCAACCGCTTCATCGCAACATCATTTATTTTACTCCAGAAAAAGAAAATAAGCAATTACTTGACTTCTAATGAAAAAAGGTGCTATGCTTCAGTGCAGTGAGATGTAGCAGGTTGACAGAGACTTGATTATTTTTGGCTAATAAGATACTTAAAATTTATGGTTGAGAATAGAAAGAAACATTCAAACAACTCACAAATAATAATAGCATTAGCGGAAGAAATTAAAAGAAAATTTAATCCCCAAAAGATAATCCTCTTCGGTTCTAATACCTATGGGAAATCCGCCAAAGGAAGCGACATAGACCTTTTTATAATAATGGATACAAGTATTTCTGTGAAAGAACAGGCATTCCTTATCCGCAGAGAACTGAGAAGCCCTATTTCTGTAGATATCATTGTCCGAACTCCCCAACAAGTTGAGGAAAGGGTCAAACTGGGTGACTTCTTCGTAAAGCAAATTGTCCAAAAAGGAATCACTTTATGAAGAAACTCACAGAAGAGTGGATTGCAAAGGCCGAACAAGATTATTTAGTGACCATTCGCGAATTTAAATCCGACCCACCAGCCCTCGAAACATCCTCTTTCCACGCCCAGCAATGTATTGAAAAATATCTGAAAGCAGTTTTACAAGAGAATGAGGTTGAATTTGAAAAAATCCACGACCCCGACATATTACGCGAGCAATGTGTTAATTTTATTCCGGAACTTAAAGACTATAGAGATGTATTGATTAAACTATCCACTTATGCTATAGAGGTCCGGTATCCTGGCCTTGATGTAACAAAGGAAGAGGCTGTTAAGTGCATCGAAATTATGGAGGAGGTACGAAAAGTCATCCGGCGTTATTTCGTGATCCCTTAATCTTCTTCTCCATAACTATCTCCTATTTATTTTCATCGCAACATCATTTATTCTACTCCAGAAAAAGAAAATAAGCAATACGACCATATCGACATTTGCTCAGGTAATTCGTATAATAGATGGACCCCTTGCCCCGTTGAGCTGTGTAAGTGAATGGGCACACATAAGTTGTCCTGAAGAGAAGAACTGTGGGCTTCGTAGTGTAATGTTAGATGTCCGAAATGCTATCGCCAAAATCTTAGAAGGACTCACTTTTGCTGATGTTTGCAAGAGAACGAAAGGGGCGCTTAAGAAAAGAGTAAAGATAATAAGGAAGAAATAATTTTTTAATATAAAGTCTACTTAGTAGATGGACATTATAATGTTTGTTAAGTACTTAATTACCAGGAGGCAATATGAATATTTGGCCTAAGAATACTCTGGAACACTGGATATGGAAGGCAAAAAGAGGTGAACTTGTTAAGATAGTGGTATCTGCAGAAAAAGAGGATCTTTATAGGTTCGTAGAGTTATTAACAGTGAGAGGTTATGAACTTTATAGGTGTTTTTATATCCAGGGTGGAGAAGAAAAAGCAGTAATTAGAAAACCTTCTGTATCCGGGGGAGGATACGGTCCAGTAGTAACCGGTGGGCAGATTTTATCCGGCGTAGAGAGCAAAAGTGCAGTTGGAATTACATCTTTAGCTGAAGGTTTAACCTGTTTGGTGGGAGTAATTACCTATATCCTTATTTCAAAAAACCCTCTTGATTGGAAATTGGCTCCGTTTATTATTGTTGGGGCTATTTTTTCGGTTCCTTTCTCTGTTATAAGTGTAAAAAAGATAAGTATAAAAAAATTGAAATTAGCAATTGCTGCACTTACCATAGTTCTGGGGCTATTTACTATTATAAAGACTTTAAAAAGTTTATGATTTAAAATTAGATTATTTTTGAAAAAAATGCTTGACTCTTTTAACTCCCTTTGAGAACTTTGGTAATTCGTGAGTAAAGACTTTTTCGATGGCTCATTTTTCTGTCGTAATAATGAACAAAAACAAGGGAAAGAGCAAGTCCAATAAATCCGCCGAAGATACCTGCTGCTTTTTGAGGGTTAAGTTTAGAGCCAATAAAAGCACCAATAATTAATCCTGATGCGGGTAGAAGATAGAGAATGAAGGCTGCTTTTAGGAAATCTTTGTCAGGAATCTCTACCTGCACTCTATCCCCTCCTTTTACTCCTATTGGGTCTTCTACCTCGGTAACCATCATTCCACATGGATCCGAGGAACAGAGCCTACACCCTCGGCAAGACCCACTTCTTTTAATCTCTATTTTTGCTTTTTTATCCTTAACCTCAAGAACGACCGCTTCTTCTTCCATTCTTGTCTCAGTTTTTCATCTCTAAAAAATCCCTTTGTTGATATATTATACCATATTTTTCCATCTATGTGATGGATTAACAATACTTGATTAAAACAGTCGTATATGTTATAAATTTATAAGACAAATTTGACCATGAGAAGAAAGTCACTATTAACTCCCCTCCTTTTTATCTACTTTATCTCACTCATTTTTTGCACTGAAGTAGTAGGAAGTAGCAAAGGAGAAATAGAAATATACTTTTTTTATGATTCCGAGCCTTGTGGTTGTCATCCTGAAGAGAAGGCGGCTAATAAAACTGCCAGGCAGTCCCTGAGGCAGGCAAATGAGAAATACCAGTTTAAACTATGGGAATATGATACTGATGAGTTTGCTGGGGGAGAGGAATTTATGAAATACCAAGCTGCTTACGGCGGTTTATTGCGCACTCCAGTTATATTAATTGGCAATGATTATATAGTTGGTTTCAAATCCAAAGATAAGACTGTAAAGAAAATAATCAAATTCATTGAGAAGTATAAGAAAGATGGTTTTTATCCGAATCCCCCTGAGATAGTTAACCTATACCAGAAGATGGATAAAATTGAGTCTGTGGTTAGGAAGAGTCCTGAAACAAAATCTTTTTTTGAGAAAGCTTTACTCACCGGGAAACGGGTTTATATTAGGAAGGATATCTATATAGCAAAATGGTTCAGCCCACAAGGAATTTTACAAGCGGAATTGTCTCATAATTTGGAGCTCCTGAACATCTCTATCCCAACTATTGTTGAAGCTAAGACTGAGATAGCCACAATTACTCACTCTATTCCCTTCAGTGACAGGATTAATCTGTCCGCTTTAAATTTACCCCTTATCACCTTCCTGATTGCCTTGGTAGACAGTTTTAACCCTTGCGTAATTTTTATTTTACTTTTCCTTCTCAGTCTGTTATTAAAATTGCACTCTCGGGGCAGAATACTCCTCGTAGGCACAATCTTCGTCCTAGTTACTGGAATCTTCTATTTTCTGTTTATGACTCTCTGGCTGAATCTTTTTCTTCTAACCAACTTCATTTATATAGACTATGTTAAATTTGCTGTTGGAGTGATCGCTATTATCGTAGGCAGTATTAACATAAAGGAGTTCTTTTTCTTCAAACAAGGGCTTTCCCTCACTATTCCGGAAGGTAAGAAAAACCAACTATTCGGCAAAATGCATAATCTATTTTCAAAACCCACCCTCAAATCCATTATACCTGCTACCATAGGAATAGCTTTATTTGCCAATCTGATAGAATTACCTTGTACCGGGGGTTTTCCTCCCATTTACACTATGTTGTTGAAGATTAATGCTTTGCAACCCTTCAAGTATTACCTGTATTTGCTGATGTACAATTTCATTTACATTTTACCTGAAATAATAATTGTAATATTTACTGCTTTCACTTTCGCGACTAAAAAACTTACTGAAAAACACGGGAGAATTCTTAAGATAATAAGTGGGATAATACTATTGGGACTCGGTTTTATGTTGATATATACTTAATTTACTACAAGATTAATTTGACCCCTGATTAAATCAGGGGCTAAGTACGTATATTACTACTGAAGACAGTATAGAGGGTAGTATCGTAATTTATTGCGATACTTGTTGTGCAAAATTATGAGACATTCAATAAAAACAGGATTTAGTTTTGGTTTGACCTCGGGGATAATTACAACGCTGGGATTAATGGTAGGATTACATTCTGGTACTCATTCAAAACTTGTTGTGCTTGGTGGTATCCTGACAATAGCAATAGCGGATGCATTTTCAGATGCATTAGGCATTCATATCTCTGAAGAATCCGAAAATAAACATATCACAAAAGAGATATGGCAATCGACAATCTCTACTTTTCTCTCTAAGTTCGTTTTTGCATTAACATTTATTATTCCCGTCTCACTGCTTGAACTTTCGACAGCAATTGTGGTAAGCATAATTTGGGGGTTATCAATGTTATCTATTCTCAGTTTTAGAATCGCTAAGGAACAAAAGGCAAATCCTTGGAAAGTGATTACAGAGCACTTGATTATTGCATTGGTCGTTATCGTGATAACTCATTATCTTGGTGATTGGATAGCCTCACGATTTGGTTAGGCACTTTGCAACTCTTGTTTGCTGTCACTCAAAGCAGAAATAAAAAATGCCGGGAGAAAAAAGGTTATCCATTTTTGAAAAATACTTGATTAAAACAGTCGTATATGTTATAAATTTATCTAATATTAGGTAAATTAGGCGAAATAGCTGGCTTGACCAAAAAGGAATGAAAATATCCACTAAAGGAAGATATGGGATTAGGGCGATGGTCGTTTTGGCATTGCATTATGGGAGAGGTCCTGTCTCGGTCAAATATATCTCAAAGAGAGAAAGAATCTCTGCAGATTACATTGAACAGTTATTTATTAAACTCAAGAAGTACGGTCTTATTAAAAGCATACGTGGCCCTGGAGGTGGTTTCTTATTAGCAAAACCACCATCTAAGATAAAAATTGGTAATATCATGAGATGCGTTGAGGAATCAATTGCCTTGGCTCCTTGTATTGTGGGAGAAAGCTGTAGTGATTGCCCCTTGTGTGGTAGATGTTCTGCCCATCTCTTTTTTAAGAGAGCAAGTGATAGGCTGAAAGAAATGATGGAGTCTACCTCCTTAGCAGATCTGTGCAAACCCCGTTAGAAATTAAGATATTCTTAAGGGAAGAAGTAGAAAATGAGGTTTTAGATAAGAGATGGGCCAGACTGAGGAGATAAATATTCTTCGCATTAGTTCTGAGGAAAAAGATACAGAGAAAGATCTGATTATAAAGGAAGTCTCTTTTACCATCTTGGTTAATAGACAAGAGCTCATAACCCTTTTATGTAGCCCCCAGAAATTAGAATTTCTAGCTGTGGGTTTTCTTTTATCTGAAGGTTTGGTTAGAAATAAGAATGAGATAAAAGATATAAGGCTTGACAGGGAGAGGGAGATCTATTATATTAATGTAAAGTTGGATGCAGGCGTTCAAATACTTGAGAACTTTCTTCAAAAAAGGCTGATAAGCTCAAGGGGCGGAAGGGACGCTTTCTTTTTTGATTCCCAGGATGTAATGGGTTGTCAACCGATAAATTCTAAGGCTCAAGTTAACCAAGATGAAATTTTTCAACTGATGGAAGAACTGGAGAGAAGGTCCTCCTTATTTAGAGTTACTGGGGGAGCTCATTCTGCTGCCCTTTGTAACCGAAAAGAGTTCCAAATTTTCGCTGAAGATATAGGGCGACACAATGCTATTGATAAGATCTTTGGTGAATGTTTACTGAAGGGTATTTCCACTGAAGATAAAATTGTTTTAACCAGTGGAAGAATCTCATCGGAGATATTAATTAAAGTAGTTAAGCGAAGAGTTCCCATTATTATTTCCCGTGCTGCACCTACAGATTTAGCTGTGAGATTAGCAGAAAAACTAAAGATGGCCTTGGTAGGTTTCGTTAGAAGGAAAAGAATGAATATTTATACCTGTGATTCTCGCATAATTTGAAGAATCCAGAAGGGACTGGCCAGATAGGAAAGATAAAGGAGGTAAGGAAAAATGCAAAAAGAGATTGAAAAGATACTCGATGAGGAAGTAAGGCCGATGTTGTCCATGCACGGTGGAGATGTAGAGTTAGTTGCGGTGACCGATGATGGTATGGTCAAGGTAAGATTAACCGGTGGCTGTGTCGGTTGCCCTGCGGCTCAGATAACCTTGGGAAGTATAGTTGAAAATGCCATTAAATCCAAGGTTCCTCAGGTTAAGAAGGTCGAGGCGGTATAAGAGGTTCGGAAGTCTCCCTTGCGGCACGTTTGTCAGGTCTCGCACCTACGGTGCTTCGGTCAGGGTGCTCACATCTCGCACCCAATGCTATCTCGTGCTCCTTACTCGTCGCACAGCATTCCCAGCGAGGCTGACCACACTCTCGCTCCTCCTCGCTCGTCCTTCGGACACCGTGCCCGCTCGTCGGTAGCAAGGCACGCTTCAGGAAACATTCCGAACCTATGTATAGAGAAAAAAAGAAATATAAGGAATAAAAGATATGAAATTTCCGGATTGGTATCTTAAAGAGAAAGAAAGAGCAAGACTTAAGTTAAAGGATGCTAAACCAGCAAAATATGGTCTTGATTTTTCTCTGGAGGAGTATCAGCGGGAAGGTGAGAGGTTCAAGAAGACTAATAGTTTGAGAGAATTAAATAGAACCGTTCAAGAGAGAATTGAGAACGTTGGTTTAAGAATCGATGAGAAGCAACGCTCTGGTTCGCATCTTCAGCAGGATAACTTTACCACCTATTTAAATGCGATAAAGGGCTATTTACCAGAAGGTGTGGTTGTGATGGATACTGATGAGGCAATCAGGAAATTTGGCTGGCTTAAAGATTACTATTTCAAAATTATGCCCAAGAATTTAAATAAGTATACTACCTTTGTAAATGCCTATTCTAAAGGTGGTGTCTTTGTCTGGATTAAAAAGGATATTCAAGTTGAGTTTCCTCTCCAGGCCTGTTTTTATCTTAAAACCAGTAATTATGTGCAAATACCCCATAATTTCATCATTGCCGAAGCAAATTCTAAAATCCATTTGATTACCGGCTGTGTTCCTGATAAAGAATGTAGAAATTCAGCTCATATAGCTGTAACCGAGGTCTTTGTTAAGGAAGGTGCCGAAGTCACCTGGACGATGATCCATAATTGGAACAAAGATTCCCACGTAAGACCTAATGTAGGGATAAGGGTAGAAAAGAGTGGAACCTATATCAGTAATTATCTGCTTACTTCGGAGGTCAAAAGTATTCAACTGTATCCAACGGCAATTTTGGATAAAAATTCCCGCGCTATTTTCAATACGATGCTATTTTGTCGGGGGAAAAGCTCGATAGATGCTGGCTCTGCAATCTATTTTAAGGGTAAAGATTCCCAAGGAGAAATAAAGGCCAAGGCTCTAATCTTGGATAATTCACATCTTGCGATGCGGGGGAATTTATCAGGCAACAAAAAATGCTCAGGTCATTTAGAATGCCGAGGATTAATTTTGAGTAAGGATGCGCAGGCACAAGCCTATCCCAATTTATCTGGCTCAGAAGATGCAGAACTTACTCATGAAGCAGCGTTAGGTAAAATTAAGAATGAGGAATTAGACTACCTGATGGCCAGAGGTTTCTCAAAGGATGAGGCTACCTCTTTGATTGCCCGGGGTTTCATAAGTTTAAATATCCCAGGACTGCCGCCTGCCGTAAATAAATATATTAAAGAGGTAATTGACTTAACCACAAGAAGGAGCATATAGGATGGAGGTAAAAGATTTATATGTGCAGGTAGGAGGAAAGCGGATTCTAGACGGAATAAATCTGAAGATAAAGAGAGGAGAGCGGCATGTTCTGATGGGACCTAATGCCTCAGGTAAAACTACTCTGGCTTTAACCATTATGGGTTTCCCGCAATATAAAATTACTCACGGTAAAATTATCTTTGGTAGTAAATCAATTAATAATCTCACAATAGATGAGAGGGCAAAACTTGGTATCGCCCTGGCATTTCAATCTCCGCCAAAAGTTGACATAAATTTTGGCCAGTTTATCGCTGAAATAGAGGCTAAATTTGGTTCACCTCGTAAGAGACAAGAGGTCTCACGGGGTTCACCTCCTACTACAGAACTTCCGTGGTGGAGAACTAAATTTGGTGAGGAAGTGGAAGATTTTAAATATAGAAACTTAAATGATGGATTATCTGGTGGAGAAAAGAAGCGCTCGGAACTGATTCAGATTTTGGCGATGCGGCCTGAGTTCATTATTCTGGATGAGATCGATTCCGGCGTAGATGTGGATTCGCTAAAATTGATCGGAGAGATTTTGGACGAAAGGGATGAGTCGATGCTCATCGTGACTCACTATCGACATATTTTGAATTACTTAAGAGCGGATAGGGTGCATCTGGTTGGTCTTGGTAAAATCTTGGTAAGTGGACATCCAGATAAAATCTTGGATAGTATCGAACAGTACGGATATCGGGAATATTTGAAAAGGCTGGGTATTTGCAAAGAATGCCCATTAAAAGAATGTGTTGTTATTGAATAAAAGGGTTAGGATAAATATTGATGGTATCGTTCAGGGAGTTGGGTTTCGCCCCCTTGTCTATCGATACGCTAAAAGAAGAAATCTTGCCGGCTGGGTTTCCAATACCTCTGAAGGAGTGGTTATCGAGGTGGAGGGCAATTCAGAAAAGGTAGACGATTTTCTCAAAAGCCTAAAATCCTCTCCTCCACCTCAGGCAAAAATAACCAGGCTCTCTACTTCTTTAATACCTCCGCAAAATGAAAAGCAATTTGAGATTCTACCCAGTGTTACTAATTCTCAGGTAAAAACTTTAGCTTCCCCCGATATAGCTACCTGTCCAGAATGTCTTGAGGAACTTCTTGATCCAGGCAATCGGCGATGGCTTTATCCTTTCCTCAATTGTACCAACTGTGGTCCCCGATTTACGATAATCAAAGGTATACCCTATGACCGAAGTGAAACAACGATGGAGAAATTTATGATGTGTTCAGACTGTCAGAAGGAGTATAGGAATCCCCTCAATCGGAGGTTCCATGCCCAGCCCAATGCCTGTCCTAAATGTGGACCCCAGGTAGAATTAGTTAAAAGCGACGAAGTCGTTGCGAGCCGAAGGCGAAGCAATCTCGAGATTGCCACGTCGTCCGCCTTAGGCGGACTCCTCGCAATGACACCAAATCCCAAAATGCAGAGTTCAGGAGTAAAAGCAATAAAAGAAGTTATTGAATTACTTGGAGATGGAAAGATTGTAGCGATTAAAGGGTTGGGTGGTTTTCATTTAGCCTGTGATGCCCTCAATGAAGAAGCAGTGAGAAACTTACGGCAGAGGAAATATCGGGAAAACAAACCCTTTGCTTTAATGGCCAAGGATTTGGAGACAATAAAAAAATATTGTGAAGTTTCACCCGAAGAAGAGGAACTGTTGCTTTCTTCTAAACGACCAATAGTTCTTTTGAAGAAAAGGGTGCTTTCAACTTTCAACTTTCAACTCTCAACTATTTCAGAGCAGGTCGCCCCTAATAACAAATATCTTGGGTTTATGTTACCCTATACCCCTCTTCATCACCTTTTATTCCAGTTACCGGTTCCCAGTTCCCGGTTAGCGGTTCTGGTAATGACCTCGGGTAATATCTCTGATGAGCCTATCGCATATGAAAATGAGGAGGCAGTTTCTCGATTGAGCACGATTGCCGATTATTTTTTGCTTCACAATCGGGACATCTATATCCGCTGTGACGATTCGGTAACAAGAATATTCAATAAGCATGAAATGATTATTCGCCGTTCCCGGGGATATGCCCCTCAACCAATCCAAATTGCGCCATTCAAACAACAATCTCACTTTAGTAGCAGTCTGGAAAGTCCAAACTCACAGTTAATACACTCCCAAATCCCAATCCTGGCTTGTGGAGCACATTTAAAAAACACCTTCTGCTTAGCCAAAGGAAATGAGGTCTTTATAAGTCATCATATCGGGGACTTAGAAAATTTAGAGACCCTTGTTGCCTTTGAAAAGGGCATAGAGCATTTTAAAAAATTGTTTGATGTGGAACCAAAAATTGTTGCCCATGATATACACCCTGAATATCTTTCTACCAAATATGCAAAAGAACTCTCAACTCTCAACTCTCAACTCTCAACTGTGGGGGTCCAACATCACCATGCCCATATCGTCTCCTGCTTGGCTGACAATGGGGCAGATAACCATAAGGTTATCGGTGTGGCCTTTGATGGAACTGGTTATGGCGAGGATGGAAATATTTGGGGTGGAGAATTTTTAATCGCTGATTACGTAGATTTTGAACGGAAGGCATACCTTAAATATATTCCTCTTCCCGGAGGGGAGCAAGCGATTAAGGAACCCTGGCGGATGGCCGCTACTTATCTATACGAGACCTATGGAGAAGGATTCCTTCGACTAAATTTGGATTTCACCTCTCGATTGAATAAAAATGGATGGGCGGTTTTGGAGAGAATGATTAAGCAGAGGATAAATTCTCCTCTCACTTCCAGTATGGGCCGGCTTTTCGATGCCGTTTCCTCACTTCTTGGTTTGAGAGACGAGATAACCTATGAAGGGCAGGCGGCAATGGAGCTGGAGATGACAATAGGGGACTGTCCCAAGAATTACTGGCGAACGAAGAGAGCAGTAGATTCGGGACTGTCCCCGGAAGACAAATATGTGATAAATAGAGAAAATGGGATTTTTATTATTGACCCCAAAAATATTATCATTGGAATAGTAGAAGATCTGAAGCGTTCTGTTCCTGTTGGGACTATCTCCTTTAAGTTTCACAATACCATTGCCGAAATTATTGTTGACACCTGCCAAAGGATTGGTAAAGAAACCGGGTTGAGTGAGGTTGCCCTCAGCGGAGGGGTTTTCCAGAACATTTTCTTATTGAATAGAACCTTTAATCGGCTAATTAAGGAAGGATTTAAGGTTTATCTTCATCATCAAGTTCCCACAAATGATGGCGGCATTTGTTTAGGTCAGGCCGTTATTGCTAACGCACGGAGGGCGGGATGTGTTTAGCTTTGCCGATGAAGGTTATCAAGATTAAGGATAAAGAGGGGACGGTTGAATTAGGTGGTCTGACTCGACTGGTAAATCTGCAATTATTGGAGGAAGTAAATATCGGTGATTATGTACTCGTTCATGCTGGCTTTGCCATCCAGAGACTGGATGAAGGAGAAGCGGAGAAGACCCTGTCCTTTTTAAAGGAAATAACCAAAGGTTATGAAATATCTTGAGGAATACCGTGATCCGGAAATCACTCAAAAATTGATCGACAAAATCCACAAGATAATTCGACATCACTCTAAAGAGATAGTATTGATGGAGGTATGCGGCACCCATACCATGTCCATCTCCAGGTTAGGGTTGCGAAGACTCCTTCCTGAAAATATTCGTCTTCTTTCTGGACCAGGCTGTCCGGTGTGTGTTACGCCAAATCGCTGTCTGGACAAAGCCATTGCTTATGCTAAGAGAGAGGATGTCATTATAACTACTTTTGGCGATATGATGAAGGTACCTGGTTCCAGTTCCAGTTTAGAGAAGGAGAAGAGCCAAGGAAGAAATGTAGTTGTAGTGTATTCAGCTTTGGATGCTCTAAAGATTGCCCGAAACAATCTGGAAAAGAAGACAATCTTTTTGGGGATAGGGTTTGAGACTACCGCCCCTACACTGGCGGCTACCATTAAAATTACGAAGGAGAAGAATATTCGAAATTTCTTTGTATTTTCTGCTCATAAGCTAATTCCGCCGGCTATGGGAGCATTGCTCAAAGACCAAGAACTCCACATCGATGGCTTTATCTGTCCGGGGCATGTCAGTACCATCATTGGTAGCAAACCTTATGAATTTATTGCCAGGGATTACCACCTTCCCTGTGTAATTGCCGGATTTGAGCCTCTGGATATAGTGCAGGCAATCTTTATGTTAGCCCAGCAAATAATTGAAAAAAGGCCCCCGAGGTCCAAATACAATACTCACGTGCGGTAAGGAAGGAGGGAAACAAAAAAGCTTTGGGTTTAATGAAAGAGGTCTTTGGAATTAAAAAATCAGACTGGCGTGGTCTCGGAAATATCCCGGAAAGTGGTTTGAAAA
>DAOVGU010000222.1 GCA_030672255.1 bacterium | reverse complement strand
AGCATTCCCAGCCAGAGAGAAAGAAGAATTGAAAAGAATAATTAGAAATAACCTCCAGAATCACTGTAGAAATGTTCTCGAACTGACCAAGTATCCTCGGTTGAATCGAACAAATTTGGCAAACTTTGTATCCTTTGAGGGTCTGGAATTTTTGAACAAAGAGCTGGCAAAGGGGAAAGGGGTGATATTAGCTACTTCCCATTTTGGCGCAAAACAGCTGCTGCAGGTTGGATTGGGACTTTCCGGTTACAAAATCAACCAGATTTCCTACCATATGGGTCGCAGTGAACTCAGTCTTATTCAAAAGTATATTTCACAAAGACAAAGAAAAAAGATTGAAGAGCAAATTCCTGCTAAATTTATTCCGATAGATAAATTTTTACGTTCTGCCTATAACTGTTTAAAGGAAAATCAGATATTAATCATTGCCGCCGATGGTGTGGGGTTAGTAAAATACATCGGAAAAGGATATGCTCCCTTTAATTTTTTGGGAAAAGAGATGCTTTTTCCAAAGAATGTTATATCTTTAGCCAAAAGAACCGGTTCCTCAATAGTTCCCGCCTTTGTGGTTAGAGAAGGGAAAAGGCAACGAATAATAATTGAACCGCCTCTTAAGGTTGATGGAGAAACTGAAGAAAAAATTTTTGAACAGTTTGTTAAACTATTGGAGAAGTATGTTTGTCAGTATCCTTCCCTCTGGGAATTCTGGGAGGAGTTTGAAGAAAACAATCTCCTGGTAGCATCACATAAAGAACAAAGCCGAGTAATCCCTGCTTCCGCAGGGACGGCCACTACATAACCCCGTATTAAATACGGGGTTATGTAGTTGCCAACCTTGGTTGGCTATTGTGTGACAAATGTTTTATAGTTTACTGTGCTTTTAAAACATGCCCTTACGCTATAAGATAGTTAATAAGAAGAAATTAGCAACTACCCTTTTTATTGATATTTTAGGATTTTTGTTGATAAAGCCATTTACCCTCTTAAGAAGAAAAAAAGGCATCAAAAGAGATTCAATCAAAAAAATACTGGTTGTCCGAACCGCCTATATCGGCGATGTTGTGATGACTACCCCTGTCCTGAAGCCTCTTCGGGAGATGTTTCCTGAGGCAAAAATCTCCTTTCTAACCGGAAGAAAGGAGGCAGAAATTCTAAAGAACAATCCCTTCATTGATGAGATATTGCTTTATGATGCTTTCTGGTTTTATCCGAGTAGTATCGGCAAGGGAATGAGTGAGTACTTTAAGACGATTAGAAGACTCAGGAAGGAACAGTTTGACCTGGCGATTGACCTCCGGGGGGATATAAGAAATATTCTTTTTATTCTTTTCTTTAGCCGGGCATATCATCGGGTAAGCTATGGGGTTGGTGGTGGTAGTTATTTTTTAACAAAGGTTGTCCCCTTCAAAAAAATAAAGCACAAAATTGCTTACCATCTTGATATCCTGAATTTTTTGGGAGCAAAGATTAATACTGCAAGACCGGAGATTTATCTTTCCTCATCTGAAGAAGAATTCAAAAGAGTGGTATTCAGAGTCAATGGCATCTCAGATAATGATCTGGTTATTGGTGTGCATCCGGGAGGAAGGAAGAAACTTAAATGCTGGTATCCGGAGGGATATGTTACCCTTATCTCCCACTTAATAAGAGAGTTTGGAGCAAAAATAGTTATTACTGGTTCTATCACTGAAATGAAATTGGCAGAAAAAATAAGTTCTGCTGTCAGAGAGAAAACTATCTCCCTATGCGGAAAAACAACCTTAAGAGAGCTTGCCTCTATGATTAAAAGTTTTGACCTTTTTATCTGTGGGGATTGTGCTCCGATGCATATCGCCTCTACATTAGGGACTCCGGTAGTCGCTATCTTTGGTCCTTCCAAATCCTGGGAAACAGGACCTTATGGAAATTTTCGCCTAATAGAGAAGAATTTCCCCTGCCGACTTTATTGTGATGAAAATCTCTGCCACCACAGACCCTACCACGAATGTATGAAGACAATTACCCCGGAGGATATCTACAATGCCGCAATTGATTTAATAAAAACTAAAAATAAGGGGTCAGGTCTCAACATTTGACAAAATTACCACCAGAAGATTGTTCTTCCTGACATATCTATTCTCTTCTCTACAATAACAGACAAATAAAAATATTGAAAGGTTCGATTTATCCCGAAGATAAAAATATGCTATAATTCTGCTAATGGTTAAACTAAACCTTGGCTGTGGTGGTGATTTAGGAGGGACCAAAGGTAGATTGTCAAAATCTTAATCTTTTAAACAAGAAAAATGACCATATAAAATGGATGAATAAAATTAGCCAAAATGAAGCAGTTTGGTTATTTTAAGTTAGGCAAAATGCTGATACCCGAGGAAATACAATGATAAACCCAAAGTATCTTGAGGTTCTGCGAAAAATATATACCCGATTGAATAATGCTAATGTGAACTGGGTAGTCACTGGTAGCCTCGGTTTTGCGCTTCAAGGTGTGCCGGTCGAACCCAATAATGACATTGACATCCAAACTGACAAGGCAGGAGCCTATGAGATCGAGCACTATTTTTCTGATTTCGCGACCAAGAAAGTTGTATTTTCTTCTACAGATAGTATCCGCTCACACTTTGGCAAATTGAAGATCGACGGAATCAAAGTGGAGATTATGGGAAACATTCAGAAGCGGGTTGAGGATGGAAGTTGGGAGAGCCCTGTGGATTTAAAGAATCACAAGCGGGTCATAGAGGTTGAGAGAATGCAAATACCTGTACTCTCTCTGGAGTATGAGTATCAGGCATATCTGAAGTTGGGCAGGATAAAAAAGGCAGAGATGTTGAGGAAATGGTTGCACGGTGAACATGAATCGTTGGGGCAACACATCGCCTAACAACGGATAAAGGGAAAATCAAAGGTTTCCCCAAATTGCTTTCGGCAACTTCTTTTATCCGCAAAACGTTATGTACAAATCTGGCGGTTCCATGAATTGCATACACCAGTAGACTAAAAGATTCCTAACATAATGGCAAAGTGCACTGTCGAACACTTGGAATTATCGCGCCAAAGGGGTTTCGGAAAACCACTGTTTGGTTTGGTGCTCGTGAAGTTCCTTGGCTGTAATAGCAATCACCGAGTCCTTGATATCGGATGCGGAACGGGATTCTTCACAAGGATTCTAGCCCGCAACTGTGGGGCTTACATAGTCGGGATGGATATTGACAATCAACTGTTGAAAGCAGCAAAGTCAATTGCCAGCGAAGAGAATCTGATTATCGAGTTTAAAGTAGGGGATATTACGCAGATACCAGAATTAGATGGTAGTTTCGACATAGTTATGAGTGACATTATGTTGGAGCGATTTCGGGGCAGTAATATCGGTTATCCCAAAGGGATAGAAGCGCCAATTCGTGAAATGAAACGGGTATGCAAGGAAAACGGGGTTGTGGCTTGTATAGAGCCTTTCTACCGATCATCCTTTACCTGGGATCCCTGGGCAACACCCGAAGAAAATGAAGTTCTGCTGAAGTACACAAGTGTAAACGCGAGGTGGATTGGTGCAGGCCCCACACTGCCATCTTTATTCCAGTCAGTTGGGCTTAAGGAAATCGAGCTGATAACCTGGTTTTGGGGAGGAATTGCGAATGAGTCGAATCGCAATAGAAATCTTGACCATGCAGTTATGAAGTTGGAAGAAAGATTACAAAAGACAAAGAATCTGATATCGGAATGTTCTGCGCTCAGTGAAGAAGATAAAGCAATTCTCTTTGCGTATTGGAGAAGAAAAATTAAGTATCTCAAGCAAACACCTGAACAATTGCTTACGGATATGACTGTAAACGGTTTGCAGGTATTCATTACGAAGGGGCGAAGATAGCGGAAGATTGCCGGAGCTTCACATAATAGCGTGTTTGTGGTTTTGCCCTTAGGGCTCACCAAAATGTCGAGTAAAGCTTAGCAAAAAGGATTCTTGATATGAGATTATACCATAGCATTTCTATAAGTAGTCCTTCTTCAGCCAGGATCAAAGTGGAATGTGAAGTAGAGGGTTTAGGCAGGAGAAAAGTCACATTCTTTATTGGACATTCCCAAAAGCGGAATACTATGTTTGAAGACCTTCTCTCCAGTCGAAATGTATTTGTGAAGTTAGTAAAAACAGACGGGAGAGAAGTTGATATTCATAAGAATCTCAAAGGAGAATATTCTTGTAGAACCAATAGCCATGGAAGGCTAAAATTAACTCACGTTATAGACTGGAAGCATGGAAAAATTGACATAGGTAGATATCATTGCGTCTCTAATTTCTCAAAGAATAATCTGCTTTTATATCCGTCTGATATTCTTTTACAACCAGTAGAGGATTCAAAAGTCATTCATATTGTTAAGTTTGTTAAGATTCCTTCTCCTTGGCACCTTGCAGTTGGCGGAGGAGTGAAGAAAATTAAGGATGAAACCTACGAGATATTAAATCTTCGTGAGGCTATTTTCTTCTGTGGAATATTAAATTATTACCAGTTTGATGTTGGATATTGTCCGTGGGACGTATATTTTGACAGAGCATTAGAGTTTTCCCATACTAAGCTCTTGAAAAATATAAGATTGATAGCTGAATGGCAATATCGACTATTTGACGATACTGGAAGTGACAGAACAACGCTGATAATGGGCGCTTATCCCAAGAGAATGAAGGGAAAAATCTATGGATATGGTGGAACAGTGAGAGGAAATAGTGTTGTACAGTTTAGTGGTGCAGGCCCTGATTTGTCCAATGTTATTGCCATGAAAGGCCTATTATGCGTGCTCCATCATGAAATGTTTCATCTTTACCTTCCAGAGTCTTTGGAAATGGATGAAAGGCATATTGATGATGACAAGGCCGATCTGTACTGGTTCACGGAGGGTGTCACTGAATATATGGCTTGGAAAGGAGCTCTTGAGACAAATGTGATTACCGAATCTGAATTTCTAAATGCTATGGCTACAAAATATTTACGTTGTTTTAATGCTTCCAAGTTTGCAACTCATAGCCTAATAAGACCAGAACTGACTGCGAAGGAATGCTGGGCTGACTCAAAGAATTATTCGCTCCTTTATAATAAAGGTACTTTAATCGCTTGGTTGATGGATTTGGAACTGAAAAACAATGGTTATGGAGGTATTTCTTCTTTGTTGAACCATATTTTCTCAAAATATAAGTTGGGTAATGGAAAAAAACTGAATAAAAAATCGCTTTTGAAGGAATACAGGGAATATGGTTCCGGATGCCTCCGCCCAATTATTAGGGATTATGTAACGAGGATTAACTTCTTGAATCTTCCAGTTCTTCTAAAAGAAAAAGGATACATAATGTCAGTTCAAATTAAGTCAAAAGGATATATTAAGTAAGTAGTGTTTTACTAAAATGATAAGTGTAAAGAAAACAAAGGGAAATATTCGTATTGCTACTATTTCATCTAAAAATCTTGTAGGATGTGCACAGGAAAATCTTGAAAATCATATAAATTGGATTAAAAAAGCAATAGCCAGTGGAGCTCAATTTGTCGGTTTTCCTGAATGTTCTTTAACCGGTTATACAAAACAAAAAAATGATGCATTATCAATCAAAGGAAAAAAAATTGATGTTATATCAAATATTGCAAAACAATCTAAAATATATATTTCAGTTGGTTTAATAGAAAAAAGACATAAGAATTACTTTAATTCACATGTTGTTGTGGGTCCAATGGGGTTAATAGGGGCAATGCGCAAAATAAATTTAACTCCTGGCGAACGAATATTTTTAGCTTCTGGCAAAGATCTTCCAATTTTTAATATAGGGACTGTTAAGTTAGGCATAACAATCTGTTCAGATTCAAGATGTTTTGAGAATTATCGCATTTTGGCATATAATGGTGCTGAAATAATTTTTGCTCCATTTGCGACACAGGATAATCCGGTAGCCAAGGATGAGAAATCACAAAAAGCAAGTACTTTCGAAAATGTAGATTATTTAAGGAAACACTTTGCCTCTGAATGTTGTATATATTTTGTTGCTTGTAATAATGCAGGAAAATTCAAAAAAAACAATAAAGAAGAAAAAATTTACAATTTTTCCTCTGGAGCATTTGTCATTAATCCAAATGGCAAAGTTATTAATCGTTCCAGAATACGTGATAATAAAGAAGTAATGATAGTTACGGATTTAGATTTAAATTGCGTTGAATTAAAAAGAAAAAAATCCTTTTTCTTTAACTATTTTAAAGCATCATTTTATTATGGTTCAAAAATAAATAAATTGAATAAATTAGCGAGGCTAACCCCTGATTAAATCAGGGGCTCGCGCTACGTTAAATGTAGTGGCCGAGTTTACTCGGCATAGCAGAGCAGTCCCTGCTTTCGCAGGGACTGCAACTACAGTAGTGCGAACCTGTTGCTACAAGCTTAACCTGAAAGACTAATTACGCATATTCCTACTGAAGATAGCTTGATTAGTAAGTAGCGGAATTCAGGTTCGCTTTGAAATTCCATACAATGAATTATACATATACCAGTGAATAAGTGAAAAGTTAAAGCTTTCTCAAAATTATTTTTGGCAATTTTCTTATCCGCAAAACGTTATACGCAATTGCTGGGTGAATATTCAGTGAAGACCGTCATTGCGAGGAGTCCATTCTGTAAGCGGACGACGAAGCAATCTCAAGAAGTGAGGGATTGCCACGCCCTTTGGGCTCGCAATGACAACATAGACGTAGTTGACTGAATATTTACATTGCTGGCTGGAGTTTCAGAAAGAAAATAATTTTGGGTATTGTATATTGGGTTATAGAAAATTGAGATGCCGATAACCTTGCAGAACAAATTTGAAATCCCGTTCGATTTTAAAGAAAGAGTTCCGCTGTTAAAGGCAATTGTTAAGGGGCAAAAGTTTGACCGTTTCTTACTCGACACCGGAGCTCCCACAAGTTGTCTTAGTGAGGATGTAGCTTCAGATATGAGATTAACGCCCAATAGTTACGGGAAGATCCGAGTTGATTCTTTTGCGTTTGGTGCGATTGACTTCGGTCCTTTGGATATGAAGATAAGCAAATTTGGCGAAAATCGGATTGACGGCTTGTTGGGAACGCAAGAAATTAAACCGTATTGTGTCAGTTTGGATTTTGATAGGTTAATTTTGACGTTTGATAGAATTGATAAAGAAAAAGATGTGCCATATTCGCCACTTGAAATATTTCGGGGACGCCCAGTGATTTACGTGGAGTACGCCGGCAAACTTTTCAAATTTGTGCTTGACACAGGTTCATCCTGTAATTGGCTTTTTCCCAGTGGCCAGGGGAAAACATCGGGAATGGGAGAAATTTTGAGTGCATCTGAACAAACAAAGACTGCTTTTGGTAGTATTAAAGTCTCAGAGTCCATAATACTTAGTGATATGAACATAGGTGGGATTAAGTATAAGCGGGTTGTTTTCTTGCGTGCAGACGCTTCCTCTTTTGGAGGCAACGATATGCCTGAAGATGGAATTATTGGAATAGGCGCTATTGTGCATCACGGGGTTGCTTTAATAAATTTTCCTTCAGGTAGATTTTTAATTAAGGGTTGATGAAGAATAATAGGAAAGAAGTAAGATGCTAAAAGGGAATAAGAAATTTTTTGGTGTTTTTAGTGTATTTGAATAAATGGTATCTGTCCCTATTTTTTATTTTTCTATTTTCTAAAATTAAATTAGGATTCCAATGGATGAGTTAGAAAAGTTGAATTTAACACTTATAAGTGAAGCAGATAAAATCTTGCATGACTACGGATTACTACAAATATTAAACAAATATGGTAATCCAATCGTACATGGGAGTTACGCTTTAAATTTGATGACCTGGAGGGACTTAGACATCTACCTGGAAACCAATGAAATGAACGAAAAGAAATTCTTCAACTTAGGAGGAGAGATAGCAGTGAGTCTCAAACCCCACAGGATGCATTGCAGAAATGAGTTTATT
>DAOVGU010000017.1 GCA_030672255.1 bacterium | reverse complement strand
CGCACTACTGATGTAGTGGCTGAGTTCACTCAGCATAGCAGAGCAAGCTCTGCAACTACAGATTTAATATACTGGCTCCAGCAGTAGGAATGCAAATTTCAGCAGCAAATGAAAGACCTTTGGCTTGATAATATTTTTCCCCTATTTCCCTTAAGAATCCCTTTACCTTCCCATTTCTGACCAAAACTACTATTGCTCCGCCAAATCCTGCTCCGGTAAGACTGGCGCCAATAACCCCGGGTATCCTCTCAGAAATATCAACCAACTCATCCAATTCTTCACAACTGCAGCGGAAATCTCCGGGTTGAAAGATGATTTGAGCTTCCTTTTTCTTATTCCTAAGGTTTTTGCAAAGTTGTTCTAAATATTCGTCGGTAACCTCTTTCTTATAAAAACTCTTTTTACCATTTTTGTCAAATGAAGCAATTCGATCTCCGTCATGAGAAATATACATTAGTTTCCCAAACTCCTTTATTCTCTTCTTTTTTAAAAGTTCTGAAGTGATTTTACTTCTCTCGCATTCGGCTAAAGCAAAGAGAGCAACGCCTCGGGCTCGGTATCCATCCTCTGGCTCCCGGTGAGTAGAAAAAAGTTTTTTCATTTCTTTTGCTGGAAATATCCTCAACAACTCTTTTCTTTTGATTCTTTGTGGAAGAGACTTCAAAATTTCATAGATTTTCTCCTCTCCTACTTTCAGATTTCCTTTATTGATATCACGAAGGTAGTGAACTTTTCTTGAAAATTCAGGACAATTTTTTTTAATCAACTTAAGAGTAATCTCATAACTGGCAATTGCTCTGTTGTAAATATCTCTCACTCCTTTGGATTTTGGAGCTTTTTTCAGAGAATTACAGATAACGATTGTATAGTTAGAAGGCAAAGGAACATTTTCAACTATGAAAGGAAAAAATCTTAAATGAGAAATATAACCTTTTTTTCCAAAGAGCATCGCGGCATGGTCTCCTGCTCCTCCCCTTGTTCCTACATACCACTCTGCTTCTCCGCAGAGTGTTACTAAATCTTTTTTGGATAAGTTTAGATTATTGAAAAAGATACAGGCTAAACTGGCTGCCACTACAAGAGCCGAAGAGGAACTTAAACCAGAACCATGGGGGATATTACCACCGATGACAAAATCCATTCCCAAAAGTTTTCTTCTGGCAAAATCTTGTAAACGTAAGATAGGACCTTTAATGTAGTTAGACCAATCACCGGGAGTAATTTTGGTCTCCGCGATGAATTTTAACCAATTGTCCCTTTTCTTAAGAGGAAAAAGTTCACTTATTGAAAATGAAAAAGGTCGAAATTTCTCATCTACATTAAATCCTCTTATTTTGTTATCCATTCTTTTTGAGGCAACCATAATAATCTCTTTTTGAATCGTGAGATAATTGACATAACCTCCCCGATGCTCAATATGAACACCCATTAAGTTGACTCTACCTGGAACTCGAATGAGAATAGCTTTCCTTTCCTTTCCCAGGAGAGAAGCGCTTTTATGGAGTAAATTGGAAAAAGAAGAAATTCGCTCTCTCAATAAGGATGAGAAATTTCCATAAATGGATTTTAATTCCTGATTGAGGCAAAGAGAGGGATTTTTGAATTCCCTCAGCCAATCGTCAATTCTTTTTAGTTGTTTCCCTTGCATTGCTTATATAGGACCTCCCCCGCATTTTTCACCAAAAGAATATCTTTATTCTCTTTGTCAGCATAATCGCTGACATTAATCCTTCTTGGATCAATGTAGCCTAAATTAATCCTTCTGCATTTTTCCTCGGATATGCCCGTAGATAAGATTACCTTTATCCGGGGTATTTCCTTTCCATCCCTGTAGGTACCAATTCCCTTAACATGGGTACAGTGAGCTAAAACTGCTCCCGGAATATCTTTGAACTTATCCCATTGTTTCAAAAAATAGTCCTTAGTGTGATAACCTATTTTCTCAATGTATTTACCATGAGTAGAGGAAATTTCCTTTATATGGGGCGCATAAATGATCAGCGTGCCGCCCTCCTCCACCACCGGTTCCAACTTGTACATACATTTACCCGCCGTCCAGAGATCTTCGTATATCTTCGGTGCCACCGATAAAACGGTACGAAAACTTTTGTTTAAATATTTAATATTAACTGTGGAGGAAAGGTCAGCCGCCTTCGACCAGGCCTCCTTCCCTCCAGCATAGAAGCCAGAGACCTCCTTTTCCTTCATCACAAAGCAAAAGAGGGTTATGGGAATGCGAATAAAGGAGACGGCCTTATTGATTACTTCTCTTACCGAAGTATCCTTAACTCCATTTATTTTAAGGTTAGTCATCAGGGCTCCTAACCAGTGAAATTTATGGATGATTTGGGCTCCCGCAATTCCCGGAAAAAGGTACTTATACCCTCCGGAAAAGCCCACTACTTCATGGGGAAATACCGCTCCCACGATTAAGAGTTCATCATAGGCAAAAATTCTTTTATTGATATGTACAGGAATTTCTTCATTCATAAGACCCTGAGAAATTTCTTTCATTTCCTCTTTGTTAATAATTCCAATTTCTCGCAGTTCCTCCGGTTTATCCCAGCGATGTTGGAAGATGTTAATATCTTTATATTTACTTCTTTTCTCTTGAGTGCTTATTCCCAAATGTTCATTTATTCTTTCCTCATCCATAAGCGGATGAGTGCCCAGAGCAATGATGAAATCCAATTTTTTGCTCTTATCAGAGAGTTCATTGCAGATTGTTCTAAAAAATAGGTCTATCGGTCCGGTGCGAGTAGTATCGGGAATAATAACCAGAATCTTTTTATTAAAAAAATCCTTTCTTCTCAGGGCTTCTCGGCACAAACTTACCAATTCATCTCTGTTCATAGAATGAGTAACCTTCCGTCAGGATTAAATTTGCCGTACAAAATCTTCCTTATCTCCTGCTTTTCCCAATAAGCACTGATATGATTATAACCTGGTTTTTCCCAGGCAGGTTCAGTAAGAAATGCTTTATCAAAGGCGGTTAAAAGCTGCTTTTCAAATTCTCCCCAATACTTTCCCTGGATAAATAGTTCAAATGCTCTCGGGAATTCATTCCAGGCCTCTTGTTCTTTACCCGGTGGAGTTGGATAGAAAAGCCCTTTATTTGCTTTTACCGCCTTTAAATCTCCTTTTCCATCTCCAATCATCATTATCTGATTATCTTTGTATCCCCCGGCCTTCTTTGCTACTTCAATATGGTGGCCCTTTGAGCCCATTTCCTGTCCGGCAATAATTTGAACGTAATCAGCAATTCCCTGCGTTTCCCAATAATCTGCTAAGTCCCTATAAGGTGTTTTGGAAACAACCATAATATCCGCAGATTGACTCATCAACTGCAAGGATTCCTTGACATTATCAAAGGGCGGAATTTTTGCCGAGATATGGGGGAATGTCCGGTTAACCGCTTCGCTCCATCCTAAAAGTTTGTATAAAGATAAATCGGTTGGGTTTTTATCAAGAAAATCCTCCAGACTCGGATTTCCTAATCCCAATTTATTCTCTTGCGCATCATTGATATATTTATCCAATGAGGCTGTATCGGGCAATTTCACGTTTTTTTCACTCAATACCCGGTTAACATCCTCTCTTTTGGCAAGAGCCTTAAGGGTAAGCTGGACAGCAATAAAGCGGTTACATCCCCGCTCTTTCGAAAAAAGATTGTAGTATTCTGCCACCTCTCTGAAATAGGATTCAATACCCCAAAGTGAATAAAACTCCATAAATTGGGGATGGAAGATCAACATCTGCTTTCCGTTCATATTATCGGTGATACAGCCATCGGTATCGATGGCAACTAAGAAATCCTTTGTTTTTCTGAAGCTTCTCAATTGCTGCTCCGCATCCTTCTTTACCTGTTTTTCACTAAGTTTAGATAAAACCATTTTTTTAGATGTCATTGCGAGTCGAAGACGAAGCAATCCGACGGAGTCGTTGCGAGGAGCGACAGCGACGTGGCAATCTCATCTTTTCAAAGAAGCGAGGGATTGCCACGAGCCGATTTTATCGGCTCTCGCAATGACCTCATCGCTTTAAACTATCTGTATACTGCGGGTGTATACCTCCCACATATCCTGGGAGGTAATAGTTAAGTTTTCCTGAAATTATATTTTACTCTTTCTTTCAACTCCCTGTCAAAAACTTCTCCTTGTTCTTTTCTAAATAGTGTATCACCCCCCCCAACCTTGTCAAATTTCTGGCCAAGATTTGACTTATTCTTATTTTTTTGCTATAATTACTAATGCAATATAGTAATAGTAAAATGAACAGAATAGACAGATTAAAACAAGAGCAAAGAAAGTTGATGAAGAGTGCTCCTTCTTTAAGGAAAATACTGCGCACTACAATAAGTAAGTATTACCTAACCTGTGGTTATAAGAAATGCTGGTGCCATAAAGGAAAGAAAAAACATGGACCTTTTATCTATCTTTCCTACAGTGAAAAAGGGAAGACAAAGATGTACTTTGTTCCAAAAGAGTTAATAAAAGATGTAAGAAAAGGAGTGAAGAATTATAACAACTTGTGGGAAATAATCTATAAGTTATGCAAGATAAACCGAGAGATCTTATGGTTGGAGAAGAAGAAAAGGTAACTATCTCTATTTGTAAAGAAGGGAAGAATTGTCCCTATCTGAATGGAGGCTCAATCTTCCAAGTTATTGCAGAAAGGGATTATTGGCAGGAGACTGCAGAGAAGAGAGAAAGGGTAATGAATCTGGCCGAAAAGAAGATTCTAAAACTTCGAGAAGAAAATCATTTACTTAAAGAGGAGAAACAATCCCTTCAGCAAGAGTTAAATCAACCCCTGATTAAATCAGGGGCATTTAAACGAGAACAGAAAAAGGAAGAAGACAAACCTGCCAAAAAAAGAGGGGCACCAGTTGGTCATCGTGGTGCAAGCCGACCAAGACCCAAAAGGATCGACCAATATATCAATATCTGGCCTACCGAATGTGACAGATGTGGCGACCACAATATCAAAGTTTATCCATCTTCTTTTGAAGAACATGTGGTCCAGGATATTCAGGTAAGGACAATAAATACTTCTTATCGTCTCCACTACGGTTACTGCTCTATTTGCAAGAAGACAATTTATCCGAAAGATATAGAGGCAATAATCCCCAATAGCCGTATTGGCACAAGTGCCCGGGCAGTCTCAGGATATTTCCGCTATATTGGAATACCCTATAGAAAGACAAAAAGGATATTCAAAGATATCTTTGGCTTAGAGCTTACTCATCCATCATTACTTAACTTTGATACAAAGATGGCAGAGAATGGAGAACCTCTCTATGAACAGATAAAGAATATAATCCGTCATTCTCATTGGGTTTGTGCCGATGAGACCGGCTGGAAAGTAAATAACGAAAACTGGCAATTATGGGATTTCATCAATAAAGAGGCGGCATTATACAGAATGAAGAAAAGTAGAGGAGCCGATATTGTCCAAGATACTTTAGGTGAAAAATACGGTGGATTTCTCATCTCCGATTTTTATTCTTCCTATAATAGCATTGAAGCACTCGGCAAACAGAAGTGCACCTGCCATCTTCTAGACGAAATCAATGATATAGAAGAAAAGAATAAATTCCCAGAGGATAGTCAGGAAGCTATTTTCTGTCAGAATTTAAAGAGCATCTTGAAAGAGGCTTTAGATGCCTGGAATAGATTCCATGCTGGAAAAGAGACTGAGGAGGATTTAAAGGAATTAAGAAACTTCAAAGATATTACTGCTCAAAAGATAACAAATATTCTTCTCTATCCATCGGAAAATGCAGATATACAAAGGCTTAAAAAGAGAATTATTAAACACAATAACGAATTACTTACCTTCCTTGAACATCCAGAGGTTGAACCGACAAACAACAGAGCAGAAAGAGGATTTCGATCCTCAGTCATTATGAGGAAGATAACTTTTGGAAACAGATCAAAGGCTGGAGCCAGAAATCACGCAGTAATAATGAGCATAGTGCAAACTGGCATCTTGAATGGGAGAAAACCCCTTAATATTTTCCTATCCTTAGCGACAAACCCTCAAAAAATAAGAGCACCTTGAAATCAAAGTGCTCTTATTATCCCTCTTTTTCGGTCTGACCAACCTGACAGAGGGGATATTTTTAGGAAAACTTACCTATTACCCTGGGAGCGGTTATCTTTTTAAATCCAGTAACTTGAGGAAGATCTCCGCCAATCAATGGCATTGCCCAATTTACAAAGCTATCCGTTACATCTACCCTGTTGGAAGCGATCCACTCTCCCGGAAACTCCCTTTTTGAATTAGCAACCTTTTCTAAGGAAACTTTATCGTAGGTAACCCGATATCTATCTGCCTGCGCTCTTACAATTGTGGATATATAGCCATTTTCTCCGGAAGTGGCAATTCTTGCGGCACAGGCACCCACTTCTATTTAAATCCTCCTTGCTCCGTATATTTTATCCATTTTTTTTGCTGCTTTTAACCCATCGATTGCCCCGCGGATGCTATTGTTTATTACCGCCGTTGGCCCACCCGATTGGGCGATAACTGCGTTTTTCATTTTTCCACTTCTTTTTCCGGCCGGTCATCTAACATCCACTCGGTGTGGAACTCTCTTATTTTTCCTTCAGCTGTAGTCATAATCCTCGGGTCATTTGGTCCGCCTATTTTAAAATAACCGTGAGCGCCGAAATAGTCCCTCTGTAAGGCAGCTACCTGAGCGGAAAACATCACCGGGCTGCAAAGTTGCACAATATAGTCATAAGCACTGTCCATCGCAAGGCTTGGCACTCTGGCCTGGTGTGCCATTTGAATAAAGAGTCCAAGTTTTTCAAGGTTTTTAGACACAAATTCAGAAAATTTTGGAGCGGCAAGAAGGTTTGGCAAATCCGCGTTTTCTTCATAAGACCTGGTAATATCATCAAGAAATTGAGCCCTGATGATACATCCCGCTCGCCAGATTTTAGCGATTCCTCCCAGGTTCAGGTTAAATTTGTATTCTTTTGAAGCCGCCTTCAGCAAAGCCATACCCTGAGCGTAAGAAGAGATTTTGGCGATGTATAAAGCGTCATGAGCAAGTTCAACCAATTCGTTTTTCTCTTCCTTAGATACAGGTTTTTTTAGAGTTACTATTTCTGACATCTCCAATCGTAAATCCTTATCCTGGGACATCTCCCGGGAAAATACCGCCGCCGCAATTGTGGGAATCGGCACGAGTAATTCCAGGGCACTCTGGACGGTCCAGGTGCCGGTTCCTTTCATTCTTGTAATATCGGCAACTCTGTCCACGAGGTACTCATCTGTTCCCTTGTGCTTTTCTCTTGCGCTCTCGGCGGTAATTTCAATAAGGTAAGAACGTAAAGCGTCGTTTTCGCCATTCCACTTAGCCATAATATCCGCGATCTCTGCGGAGCCCATCCCTGAATTTTTGAAAAACCAGGCCATCTCACCGATCAATTGCATATCGCCATATTCAATTCCGTTATGGGTCATTTTAACAAAATGCCCCGCTCCATCAGGTCCAATATAAGTGACGCATGGCTCTCCGTCATCGGCCTTCCCGGAGATGTCCTTAAATATTTTTTCAACAAGGGAATATGCTTCTTTCTGGCCACCGGGCATCATCGATGGCCCTTTTAATGCGCCCTCCTCTCCTCCAGAAACTCCGGTACCGATGAAAAGGAATCCTTTTTGAGTTAATTCGTTATTTCGTCTGATAGTATCTTTGAAGTAGGAATTTCCGCCGTCGATAATTAAATCCTTTTTTTCAAGCAAAGGAACGAGTTGATTAATAAAATTATCCACCGGTTCGCCTACTTTGACCATCAGCATAATTTTTCTCGGGGATTCAAGGGAGGCGACAAAATCCTTTAAGTCATAAGTACCGGTTATCTTTTTTTCTTTTGCAGAACCTTCAACAAAAGCTTTGGTTTTTACGCCGGTACGGTTGTATACAGCAACAACATAGCCTTTGCTCTCCATATTTAAAGCCAGGTTTTTTCCCATTACTTCCATCCCGATAACGCCGATATTTGCCTTTTTCATTTTCCTCCTAAAAATAGGAAAAATAAATAAATAAATAGAATAAATAGGGACAGCGACCATTTATTCTCAAATCCAATAGAAAAAGGTACTCCTCATTATTATTAATTACCATCGACGGGACGTAACTGAGTATTATCAAACAAATTTTCCATAAAATGGTCGCTGTCCCTATTTTCTATTTTACCCAACTGTATCTTGGATCATCCTTTGGCTTTAAAATCCTTTTTTTACCGGCTAAAATCCAGAGGTAATAGATACGATATCCCGGTATCACCCCTACCGGATGATAACCTCGGGGAATGGCCACAACATCATTGTTCTTTATGGTAAAAACCTCATCATTTTTTCCATTATACAACCTCATTATTCCAAAACCATCCGCCGGCTCTAATTTAAAGAAATAGAGCTCCTCCTGTTTTGACTCAAAAGGCAAATTATCTTTATCATGCTTATGAGGAGGATAACTGCTCCAATTCCCTTTTCTATTTATGGTCTCCCCTACTAAGATATGCTCCGCTCCTGTCTTTCCATTAACAATGTTATAAACGTCTCTCTTAAAATTGTCTTTGCCTACCTTCTTTAACCTTACCTTGTCCGGGGTTATCAGAACAGGTTTTCCTCTCCTTTTTGCTTTTACCTTGCAAACAGCAATCTCACAATCGGATTTCCCAACAATATCATAGTTGGTATATGGAGGAAGGTACACCGCGGTGGCCTTTCCTGCAAAGGGATTTTTTCTTTTCCCTACTTGAGGAAAGGAGTGGCTCTTTGTCTTTATACTACATTTCCCTTCCAAAATTACCAACACCGCCTCTTTATCTCCTATTCTCTCTTTGAAACCATCATTCCTTTTTAAACGAACTATCCCCAGTTCAATAAGTTTTAAAGATTTCATATTTTTGGTAAGAGAGGTGTAACCTTCCTTTTCACAATAATGGCAATGCATAGGTATGTTCGGACTATCTTCTTCAGCGGCACGCTCATCAGGTCTCGCACCTACGGTGCTTCGGTCAGGGTGCTCACATCTCGCACCCAATGCTATCTCGTGCTCCTTACTCGTCGCACAGCATTCCCCCAGCGAGTCTCTATCTTTTATGTTCTCCCCACTTGTGGGGAGATACAGAGGGGCGTGAGTCGCTAACAAGGCACGCCTCCAGAAATAGTCCTTACATTAGTGTTTAAAACCAGAGGCGAGGAGACTTTCGTAGACGGCCTTAGACGCCGTATGAAAGCCCAGACAGAGGAGGCGTCCAGAGCGAAGCATTTCTGCGAGCGTGCCGTCGAGAAAGTGCTCCGAGCCTCCCTTACTCCTTTCTAATTCGGCCTGTCCCCTCACAATAAGGACAATTCTCAAAATAAGAGGAACTTAAGCTTTCGGTTGTTCTCTGCCTGGTCATCTCTGCCAAACCCAACTTTGAAATCGAAAGGATCTTTATCCTTGCTTTGTCGGCCTCCAGTTCCTCCTCTAAAGATCTGTGGACATATCTCTGATCGGAAGGGGATTCCATATCGATAAAATCAATGATGATGATCCCTCCTAAATTTCGCAGTCTAATCTGGCGGGCGATAGCTTTCACTGCCTCTAAATTTGTTTTCAGAATTGCTCTTCTTACATTCTGTCCTTGAACCCTTTTTCCGCTGTTAACATCAATGGAGACCAGAGCCTCCGTCTCCTCAATAACAATGGAGCCACCATTTTTTAACCAGACTCTCTTCTGAAAGAGTCTCTCTATTTCCTTTTCTATTCCCTCATTTTCAAAAAGGGAAACTTCTTTTTGGTAAAGCCTTACCTTCCTTTTAAGAGAGGGAGCATGGAGCTTCAAAAATCTAAGAATATTCTTATACTGGAAAGGAGAATCGACAATAATTTCCTCTACATTGGCAAAACCAAGGTCTCTCATCGTGCGCAAATCTAAACTTAACTCCTGATGAAGAAGGAAAGGAGCAGCCGTAGTTCTTGTTTTAATCCTTTGCCAGCTCTTTAGCAATTGCTTAATTTCAAGAGCAAAGGTTCTCTTTCTCTGACCCTCGGCTAAGGTGCGAACGATGATGCCCATTTGCTTAGGAACTAAATTCTCCAAGAGACTTTTTAATCGCTCTCGTTCCTTTTCCTCCTTAATTCTTTTGGAAATTCCTCTTTTCTTTTCCCGGGGAAGCAGCACCAGGTATCTGCCAGGCAGAGAAAGGCGAGTGGTCAATTTAGGTCCCTTTGTTCCAATGGAATCCTTGACAACCTGGACCAAGATTTCATCTCCTTTTTTGATCTTTTCCAGTGAACGAAGAGGGGTAATCTCCTCCCCTACCAAATCTTCCTGATAAGGAAGTTCTTCCAAAAAATCCTCTCTGGGTAAGAATCCTTCTCTTTCTTCCCCAAAATTCAGAAAAGAGGCATTCAATGCCGGAATTACCTTTTCTACTTTGGCCTTATAGATATTTCCTACGATTGATTTCTTCGCACTTCTCTCCAGAAAGAAGTTCTCCAAAACCCTATCCTGAGTAATTGCC
>DAOVGU010000026.1 GCA_030672255.1 bacterium | reverse complement strand
CAAGAAAGGTAAAATTTGTCGTGGGAAGCCCACAGACCGATAAAGCGGCGGCAACACCACAGGCACCAGGAATAGGAATAACTGGAATCC
Source organism: bacterium (assembly GCA_030672255.1). Lineage (GTDB taxonomy): Bacteria > Ratteibacteria > UBA8468 > UBA8468 > UBA8468 > DAOVGU01. The sequence continues at coordinate 14,707 of DAOVGU010000026.1, read as the reverse complement.
CCATCTCTCTGGCCGATTTTACCAAGAGGTAGGCAGGATCAGAGATTCCCGGCGTCCCCCGATCAGAAACCAGGGCAATCTTTTTACCTCTCTCAAGCAATTGAAGAAGTTTATTGACTCTTTCTCTTTCATTATCCCGATAGTAACTGACAAGGGGTCTTTTGATCTTATACTTAGAGAGGAGTTTCCTTGTCTCCCTGGTATCCTCAGCCGCAATAAGATCAACCTCTTTCAGGATTCTTAATGCTCTTAGGGTAATATCCTCTAAATTTCCAATTGGTGTAGCAACTACATAAAGCATTTTTGACTTTTTTGAACTTAAATTATAAACTATAAAAACTCAAATAGCAAAAAAATGAACGAATTAAAGTATTCTCTGGTTATAGAGGCTACTGATGATCCAAATTTCTTTGGCTTCTATTCTCCGGAATTAGAAAATCAAAATCCTACGGTAGTGATTCGAAACGAGAAACAGTTAGAATCTGTGGTTTAGTGAAGTAAAAACAATCACTACTAATGGAAAAGGCAATGGCAACCGAATTTTCTTTATGCAGATTAATCTATACTTTAAGGGATAAGAAGAAATGAAAGGAGGTTCTAAAAAACGATGATGCTTTTCAATCCACGATGGGTTAAATTACTTAATCAATCTCTTCCACCTGGACTGATAATAAGTGATATTAAAATCAAAAAGATGGAAAACATTCGCTCTAAGTACGACATTCCTCATGAATTATTCGCCTTAGGAATAATGGCTACTCCTGCAACTACTAAGATGATTCAATGTTACGTATATAATAAGAGGAAAGGCGAAATATTCATCTTAACTTAGTACCAAAGTCCGTAGAATTTACGATCCAAATTGTGCCGGAATTCTCCTTTGGAAGTTGTCCCGTATTTAATACGGGATGACCACCATTGCTTTCCTTCGGCCAGCGACACAATGGCGCGTAGCATAGCGGGAATATCAAAGATGTAGCGCAATTTGACAAACAAAAAACCTTTATGGTATACTTCATTATGATAAGTAAACTAAAGGAGTGTGATGTAAGATGACAATTGGAACTTTATCTACTAAAGGACAACTGATAATCCCTGTTCATATTCGCCGGCAGTTTCACTTAAAACCCAAAGGCAAAGTAGATATTCATGTAGATAAACGAGGAATTGTTCTGTATCCTATCCCGGAGGATCCTATCCAGGCCTGTTTTGGAGTTCTCAAAACCAAAAAATCTGTTACATCTATAATGCATGGTGTACGAGAGGAAGAAAAGCGAATCGAGAAGAGAAAATGGGGAAAGAAAAGATAGCTTACACATTGGATAGTTACGCGATTTTATCGTATTTAAAAGGCGAAAAAAGTGCTGGGCAGATAAAGAATCTCCTTCAGCGTGCCAAAAAAGGCACTGTAGTCCTATATCTACACGAAGTTAATCTCGGTGAAGTACAGTATATAATTCACAGGGAAAGGGGTGAACAGGAGTCAGAAAAACTAATTGCTTGGTTGAGAGCCTGCCCAATTAAATTTGTTGGCATAGAAAAGAAGATTACCTCCCTTGCCGCTAAAATTAAAGCTGTCTACCCCATATCCTATGCAGATGCATTTGCTGTAGCCACTGCCATTCAGACAAAATCACATCTTGTTACCGGTGACCCAGAAATGAAATCTGTAGAGAGCAAGGTTACAGTCCGGTGGATTGAAAAATAAAAAAATCTCCATCCCAACCGAGAACACTTCTTATGTCTTCTACTCCTCTTAAATTCCCATAAACTTCTATTTCTTAAAGCTTTTTGTTTTTTTGGTATAGCGTATTTCTTATCCTTCACTCCATTTCGTCTTTGCTGTACAAAAGCGAAATAGCACTTAGCGTACCGTTTCATAAATACTCTAACGTAACTACCACATGCCAGGGCAGGCTTACAGAAATGACAAATACGAGACCCTTCGCCATAGGCTCAGGGTGACACTTCAGGGATTGCCACGTCGTCCGCCTAAGGCGGACTCCTCGCAATGACTGGGCAAAGTTTTAATTGACGATATAAAGAGAATATACTATAATTATTTTGGCTGTTCACTGTGGTGAACATTAGTTAAAAATGGAAAATAATATTTTAAAAGATTTAATTCAGAAAAATAATTCCAAGATTGTGCTTCTTGTTATTGATGGTCTGGGAGGGCTTCCGATTAAAGGAAAAACGGAATTGGAAGCGGCTAAAACCCCAAACCTTGACCGGCTAGCCTCTATCGGAAGTTGCGGTTTAAGTGAAGCGGTTGGTCCAGGTATCACTCCCGGCTCCGGTCCTGCACATTTAGCCCTCTTTGGTTATGACCCAATAACCTATCTGATTGGGAGCGGGGTCTTGGAGGCTTTAGGGATTGGATTAAAATTAGAATCTACCGATCTTGCCGCCAGAGGGAATTTTGCCACAATGGATAAAAAAGGGGTAATTATTGATCGGCGTGCGGGAAGGATCAGCACCGAAAGAAATAAGGAACTCTGTAGTCTTCTACAAAAAAAGATCTATCTTATAGAGGATATTAAGGTATTCTTCAAGCCGGTAAAAGAGCATCGCTGCGCTCTTCTCCTTAAAGGTAAAGATTTAGCCGACGGCATTTCCGATACCGACCCACAAAGAGAGGGAGAAAAAATAAAAGAGGCGACTCCTTTAAAAAAAGGGGCAACCCAGACCGCCAATTTCATCAATAAACTTACCAGAAGAATAAATGAAGTTTTAAAAGGAGAAATTCCTGCTAATACTATTCTTCTGCGAGGAATCTCAAAAATCCCTCGTCTCCCTTCCTTTAAAGAGAAATATCTTTTAAATAGTGGCGCTATCGCCACCTATCCAATGTATCGTGGATTGGCAGAGCTTCTTGGAATGGATATTCTCCCCACGGGAGAGACAATCAAAGATGAAATTAAAACCCTGAGAGAGAATTTTCAAAATTACGATTTTTTCTACATTCATATTAAGAAGAGTGACAGTTTTGGGGAGGATGGTAACTTCGAGAAAAAGGTCTCCATCATTGAAGAGGTAGATACTTTTATCCCCGAGATAGAGACTCTGAAACCGGATGTTTTTGTAGCGACCGGGGATCATTCTACCCCCTCTCTCCTTAAATCCCATTCCTGGCATCCCAGCCCTTTCCTTCTCATTTCCAAAAATTGTTTATCGGATAATCTCCCTAATTTTTCAGAAAGGGCCTGCTGCCAGGGGAGTTTAGGCAAATTTCCCGCTACTGCAGCAATGGCTCTGATGCTGGCAAACGCTCTTCGCCTGAAGAAATTTGGAGCCTAAATTAGTGCACCCCAAATAGCGAACCTGTAGGGGTCGGATTAATCCGACCCGCGGGCTTGATGAATCAAGCCCCTACAACTTTGAAATTTTATATAATAAAACATGGGATTTCATAGATTTAGGGGAGGAGTTCATCCCCCTGATTTTAAATACTTTTCGAAAACCTCGCCAATCAAAAATTTACCCTTACCCCCAAAAGTTATCATCCCCCTTCTTCAGCATACGGGAGCAATCAATGAGTCTCTTATTAAGCTCGGAGACTCTGTCGAAAAAAACCAAAAGATCGGAGATAGCAAAAAATTTATTTCTGCCCCGGTTCATAGCTCCATCTCAGGAAAGGTTATTGCCATTGAGGAATTTCCTACCCCTACCGGTCAAGAGATTCTTTCAATTGTTGTTGAATCCAACAATAGAGACGAAGAAATTTTTTTAGATAGAATAGACTGGGAAAAAGAGTCAGCAGAGGTCATCAGAGATCGGATTCGGGAGGCGGGTATCGTTGGTCTTGGCGGAGCAGCCTTTCCCACGGCGGTAAAACTTTCTCCACCAAAAGAAAAGCCAATTAATACCGTTATCCTCAATGGCTGCGAATGTGAGCCATGCCTTACATCCGACTATCGGTTGATGGTAGAGAAACCAAAAGAGATTCTGGAAGGCTTTCAAATTATCCTTAAGATTTTAGGGGTTAAGAAAGGCTATATCGGGATTGAAGATAATAAGTTAGAGGCAATAAAAAATATCAAAAATCAAATTCCGCTACTTACTAATCAAGCTAACTTCAGTAGGAATCTGGAGAGTCCAAACCTGCATTTGACACATTCCCAAATGGAAGTTATTACTCTTCCTACGAAATACCCCCAGGGAGCAGAAAAGCAATTGATCAAAGCAATTACCGGCCGAGAGGTTCCTCCCGAGGGGCTGCCAATGGATGTAGGAGCGATTGTGCAGAATGTTTCTACCGCTTTAGCCATCAAAGAGGCGGTCGTTGATGGCAAAGCACTTGTGGAAAGGGTTATTACCGTTAGTGGACCTTTGGTAAAAAAACCGGAAAATTTCCGGGTAAGGATTGGCACCCCAATCTCTGCATTAATTACTGCATCTGGTGGATTGCCTGCTGATACAGAAAGAATTATTGTCGGGGGACCAATGATGGGAATTGCTCAATGGACATCAGAGATTCCCGTAACAAAGGGAACGACGGGAATTTTACTTTTTCCAGAGGATGAATCTCCAAATAAAGAAATAGAGCCCTGCATCCGCTGCGGGAAATGCGTAGAGGTCTGCCCAATGAACCTTTTAGTCTCCGAGATTGGAAGATATGCGGAGAATAGAGATTGGGCCTCGGCCAAAAAATTAAATGTTTCCGACTGTATGGAATGCGGTGTTTGTGCCTATCTCTGTCCGGCAAAAAGACCCTTAGTTCAGTATATCAAATGGGCAAAGGAACAGATAAAAGTTGAAAGTTTATAACCATCACCCTCCCCTCTATCCCCTCCCGTTAAGGGAGGAGAAGACAAGAAAGTCTCTTTATCCCCTCCCCTCAAGGGAGGGGAAGAGAAGGGAGGGGGCGTTTGGTCTATGGAAAAGAAAAATTTCTCTTTAGCAGTTAGTCCCCACATCAGATCTCGGGAAAGCACAGCAAAAATTATGTGGAGCGTGGTAATTGCGCTTCTGCCAGCGCTATCCGTAGGAATCTACCTTTTTGGGATTCATACCTTCTATATTATTCTCACCAGTATTATCGCCGCTATAAGTACGGAAGGGCTATTCCAGCTAATTACTAAAAGGAAGATCAGAATTTTTGATGGCAGTGCCGTTATTACAGGAATGCTTTTAGCCCTTATCCTTCCTCCAACCGTTCCTCTCTGGATACCGGCTCTGGGTAGCTTTTTTGCCATCTTTTTAGTTAAGGAACTCTTCGGCGGTCTGGGGCATAATATCTTTAATCCGGCTTTGGCGGCTCGGGCAATTCTTCTTCTCTCCTTCCCTTTAATTATGACCTCCTGGGTATCTCCATTCGATGGGATAAGTTGCGCTACCCCCTTAGCAATTATCAAGGACAACCTTTCTGCTCCTCTACCCTCTTATCTTAATCTTTTTGTGGGAACAAGAGCCGGTTGCATCGGAGAAACGAGCGTTTTAGCACTTCTTGCCGGAAGTGGTTTTCTCCTTTTAAGAAGAATTATCTCCTGGCATATACCGGTAAGTTTTATTGCCACAGTTGCTCTCTTCTCCTTTTGCTCGGGAAAGGACCCTCTTTTTCAGGTTCTCTCCGGTGGCCTTATCTTAGGCGCCTTCTTTATGGCTACCGATTACACTACCAGCCCAATTACAAAAAAAGGACAAATTATCTTTGGCCTTGGTTGTGGTGCTATTACTTCCTTAATCAGATTTTGGGGAGGCTATCCCGAGGGTGTCTGCTACAGTATTTTAATTATGAATGTTCTTACTCCTTTAATTGATAAATATACCTTACCGAGAAGGTTTGGAACAAAAGGGGTCAGGTCTCAACATTTGACAAAATGAAAAGGGAACTGATTAAGTATGGTGCTTTGCTAATGGGAATTTGTGCCTGTTCCGGACTTCTATTATCGGCGGTCTACAAACTAACCGAAAAAAGAATCAGAGAGCAGAAACTTCTGGAGGAAAGATTAGCCTCCCAGGAGGTCCTTCCTGAAGCAACAACCTTCAAGAAAGAGATAAGAAAAGGAGAAACCATTGAAATTGGTCTACAGGATGGAAAAAAGATTGGAGAGGTTTATCTTATCACAACCCGCGGTTACAGCGGAGAGATTAAGTTAAAGGTTGGGGTTGATTTAGAGGGAAAGATTACCGGAATAAAAATCTTAGAATCCCTTGAGACTCCAGGCTTGGGAGCAAAGATTAAGGAGAAGAAATTCTTAGAGCAGTTTAAGGGAAAGGACAGGGATAAACTTTATTTAAAAAAGAAAAAAATCTCTGGAGAGATTGATTCCATCACCGGAGCCACCATCTCCTCTTCCGCCGTTGTCAATGCTATCAGAGAGAAGCTTTCCCTTCCTTAACCTTCGGTAATATAAGGAAGCAACCGCTGATTAAAATGGCGCCAAAGACTATCTGTAATAAACTCAATGTTTCCTTAAAGAGAAAATAACCAAGTACCCCGGTAAATACTGGTGCAGATAATTCTGCCAACCTAACAATAACCACTCCAAAGGTCTTAATACTCATAAAGGCTAACCCCATTCCAATCATCAATCCGTAAGCACCAGAAACAAGTAAAATTGTATTAGTAAAGGAAGAAACTTCTTTAACTTTGGCTAAACACCCCCAGAAAAGAGCACCAAAAAGAAACTGGGAGAAAGCACTGAGAATTGCTAAAAGGCCTATCTTTCCTAACTGACCTAAATCCTGACTAATTTTTTTTAGATCATTCCGAAAGAAGAAAATAGAGACCAATAATAAGGACAAAGAACCGGTAAGAAAGCGGAAGAAGTTCTGGGTAAAATTATCAAAATAGAAGGTGAGATAGCGTTGAAAAATGGTAATGAAGGAGCCTCCTATCACATAAAAGCCAAGGAGAACTCTTTTCCGATTTACCTTCATAACCCATATTAACTATTTGCTTGACTTTTTGGTATAGGTCTTAATACAAGTTCCATCTTTGAAATTGGTATAATCAAGTTTTGCTTTCCAGCCATATTTCTTTATAATGGGAGGATACAGCCAGAGGCAATGTTCGCAGTAATCCTTATAACCTTTTACCGGTCCTTCCCTTAACAATTTAGCCGAAGGGCAATTTAACATCTTGATCTGAAAAAAATCCTTTTTTGCCGTCATTATAAAATCTGCACCTTCTTCGGGAAGGGTATGCCCCCAATATTTCGCCATTCCATAAGCACCTTTTTTCTTCACTAATTCCTCCAGGTTTTGTAGAAAATTCCTGGAGAGATATTTCCAGAATTTTATTACTTCCTTCTTACCAAAATTCTCATCCAAAAATGAAAAAAGTTCGCTATAAGCCCAGATAAACTCAGTGCAGGAAACCATTATTTGTTCCTCCAGAATTTTTGTTCGCAGGTGCCTTTTTTAGTGCTCAATTTAAGGGAGCATTTATAACCAGCCTCTTCACATATAGTTTCATTAACAATTCTTGTTGATTCACAGAAAGAGTCAGAGAGTTTATAGCCTGTTTTTAATATATGAGAAACCGCCGGACATTCTTTTACCTTTAGAATCAATTGATTGTTTCTATAACTGAGAGAATATTTCCCTTTTTCCAAATCAAAAATTTCTCGCCAATGTTTCTCCAACGCAGAGAGTCCTTTTCTTTTCAATCCTTTAATTAAAGAAGAATAAACATTCTTCGCCATTCTTCTTAAGTAAGCCTCCATTACCTCCTGACCAAAATTATTTTTCAAGTAGTCAAGAGCAATACTGAAACTCCCATGGAAATCCTTATGGATATTTCTTGTTTTCTTTTTCATTCCCCTTTTTCCAATAATCGATAAAAGTCTGTTCTTTCTAACTCTCTTCTAAGATTCTTTTCCTCTTCTTTCTTTAAGTTAAGTGCAGGTAATCTATTTCTGCCACAATCAAAACCAGCCATCTTCATCGCCACCTTCCAGGAATCCTTTCTATATTTAAGCAATGTTCTTATAATTCTATTTAATTTATACTGTATTTTCTGAGAGGTGGAAATATTACCTTCCTGAAATTTTTTATACATATTTACAAATGCTTTGGAAAAGATATTTTGAGTGGAACCGATATTGCCTTTTGCTCCCATCACCAAAGCCGGCAATGCCATCTCATCCGGACCAGACAATACAAGTAATTTTTCTTTTGTAGCTTCAATGATATTTCTCATTTCAAAAAGGTTATAGGAAGTAAATTTCATCCCGATAACATTTTTCAGTTTGAAAAGAGAGAGAAAATTATCAAGAGTGATATTACCCTCTACCATCCTGGGTATATTATAGATAAAAAGAGGCAGAGAGGTTGAATTGCAAATGCTCTTGTAATGCTGATAGGTGGATTCAAATCCTTCGCTGTAGACAATAGGCGGAAGGGAACTGATGCTATCGGCTCCTACTTTTTCACTATATCTTGCCAATTCACAACAAACATTTGTGGAATTATCCCCGATATGGGCAATAACCTTTGCTCTTTTTTTAACCGTTTCTACGTAGGTTTTAATTATCTTTTTTCTCTCTTCCTTCGTCAGAATTAAGCCCTGGCCGGTATTACCACATACATAAAATCCAGCAACTCCATTTTTCAGGTGAAACTCCACCATTTTTGGAATCATCTCGTAATTAACCGAGCCATCCTTCTTAAAAGGAGTTAAGGAGGCCGGATAAATCCCTTTAAAGGTTTTGATGTCCATAAGTCTCCTTTCATTGGACCTTATAAAAGGTCCCAGCAATATACCGTATTCCTTCACCGGTATGAAAGTAATAGGCGGTAAGAATTTGATTGTCTTTTAGTTCTACTGAAGAAGGATAGCCTAAATCCCGATGAAATCCATCGCTTCGGATAATAATTTCATTTTTCAAATCCCAGGTTTCCCCTTTATCATAAGATAAGCAAGCTCTCACTCCATAAGGGGGTCTTCGGTAACCATAGGCGCAAAGAACTCTTCCATCCTTCAAGACCAAAAGGTTGGCTGGGAAACCCCACATATCAAGATTGGTTGGGATAGACCAGCTATTACCGTTATCAAGAGATTCACACTGATAAAGACCTCCCTTAGCAATTTCTCTCATTATACACAGGATTTTCCCGGAAGGTAGCAGAGAGAATGTAGGTTCTACAAAAGACAGATTACCAAAAATATCCCTTGCAATAAATGAAAAATTATCCCAATTCTTTCCTTTATCTTTAGAACGCATTAAAAAACTCTCACGTATATTTCCTTTAACCTTTCTGCTACCGGATAAAGGTATAATCAATTCACCATTTGGAAGTTCCAAAACAGGTTCTGAAGTACTAACTATACTATAATCAGGAAGTTCTATTTTAGCCGTTTCTTTTTCCCATCTTTTACCATTATCGAATGAACAAACTACGAATGTTCCCTTTACATAATGGTTAAAGGGATTATCCTTAATTACCTGCCAACTGAAGAAATTGGCGATTAATGTTCCATCCTTTAATTGAGTGACAGAAGGATCCTGAATGCCTACATCCCCTTCTTCTTCATAGATAACTTTCCTTTCTCCCCAACTCTTGCCATTATCTTTAGAGCGAACCATTACCGCCTTTGACTCTGAATCCATGTGTATATGGAGATGATAAGGAATAGTAATACCTAGATTCCTTTGCGGAGCTTCCCGGAAACCAACTATTAGCTCCCCATTCTGTAGTTTAGCAATACCGGGAAAGGCGGAATAAAACCTCTCATCCTTATAAATCACTATATTCTTCATTTTTATTCTCCATTTTTATTTTTTCAATATCGGTATTCATTCGCTACCTCATACATAGCAAGGATGTTTTCCACCAGTGTATCGGGTTGGATGGCATGCGCCGGACAAACGATATACCCACCTTCCTTGCCAAGAATCTGGATAAGACGTTTGACCTCCTGGCGAATCTTTGAGGGAGTGCCTCGAGGTAGCAATTCTTGCTCATCAATCCCTCCATGAAAGGTCAACCTATTACCAAACCGGGATTTTAAATTTTCTGCGTCCATCTCTGCCGCCTTAGGCTGAATTGGATCCAAGATATCTAATCCCATTTCAACAAAATCTTCAATTACCGGGACGATACTACCACAGGAATGATAAAAGGTTATTAATCCCATATCCTTGAATGGTCGGATAAGTTGCTCACTGTGAGGTTTAATATGTCGTCGCCATAGTTCAGGAGAGAGCATCATTCCCCTTTGCGTGCCGAGATCGCCCCCACTTCCAATAATATCAATCTGGCCATCGGAGGCTTCAATCGCACGCATAGCTCGTTCCCTGTAAAATTCCATAGCATGACGAGAAATTGCTTCGGCAATGTCAGGGCATTCAACCAAATCCATCAGAAATCTTTCCATTCCGCGCATATACCAAGGCGTTTCAAAGGCTCCCCCGGCAAAATACATAATCGCATAGCGGTGCTCTCTATTTAATTTTGCGATTTCTTCCTTCAGATGGGAAAAGTCAAACCAATCTACCTTTGGCCAGGAATAGTCCTCAATCTCCTTTACCGTAGTCATTTTAGCTAAAGGACTAAAGGCAATCTCATTATAGGTGCCAAATTCGTTTTTAACCGGTTTCCAGACAATACCTAAGAAATCTTTTCCTTGTGTACCTATTCCGGCGGCTCCGGTCATATCTTCTGGTCCAACAAAATGTGGTCCTACCCGACGAATGTCCACCCCTAATTTCCTGAGAAGTATCTCATCATCATTAATGCCAAAATGTTTCTTGAGCATTGCCTGGGTTTCGGGTGTAGCGATATAATCAATTGGAATCCTATCAGGACACTTATGGCGGAGAGCGGTTATAATACGTTCATAAGGTTCCATCAGATCCTTATCTCTTTTTAGCGCTTATTTGCATTTCCAATGATAAGGAAGAATTACTTCTTCATTATGAAATTTTAGAGATTTCAATAACTCGTAAATATTTTTTGTTCTATCCAGGAATTCCATTGAATCAATGTTTTGCTTTAACTGGTTCATAGAATCTACACCAATAATTATTTTCTCTACAAAAGGATGAAGTAAAACAAAACATAAACATAAAGAATGTATGGGCACCTTATAATTTGCTGAAATCCGGCGCAATTTCTCGATCATATTTTTTGCTGACGGAAACTTCTTAATTATCTTATTCCTTTCCAAAAAAAACAAACCTTGTAAGAAAACAGATCTTACATACATCTCTATATTACTTTTTCTTAAAACTGAAAAATAGTTTTCAAATCTTTGATCAAAGATGTTGTATGGAACCTGAAGAATATCGAAATGAATATTATTATTTAATAAATATTCTAGTTCTTCTATCCTATATATAGAGATGCCTATCTTGCAAACTAAACCTTTTTCCTTCAGTGATTCCAACTTGTCCCATAAATCCCTGTGCGTGAGTAGATCATCAAAGTTATGAATTAAATAACCGTATATCTTAGTTTGTTTTAACCTTTTTAATGTTTCCAAACAATATCTATCTACTGCCGAAGCATCTTCATTACCTAACTTGGGCATCTTAGAGATTATGTTAAAACTCTTGTTAGATTGCGAAGTAAACTCTCCTATAATTTCTTCACTTTCTCCATAAGAATATGCCGTATCCAGAGTATCCATACCTTGTTTATGGGCAAATTCTAATATGGCAAATACCTCTTTTTTGGCAATCTTTCCAATCCTATTTGCAATTCCATACTGCAATCCAAACTGAGCCGTACCTAATGCAATTTTTTTTGTTAGCATAATGCACAGGTTAAGGTAGTTTTTTTAAGATTTCTTCTATATTATTTCGGAAATACTGATAGATTCCAACTACATCCGCACCTACTGTGAAGAAACGAGCTCCCATCTTATAGTAAATCCTTATATTCTCTTTTGATACAGGCAGTCCCCAGGGTTTATTATATCTTCTACAGGCATCGGCTACCTTTTTGATTACTTCATTTATTGCTGGACTGTCAGTTTCACCCGGAGTTCCAAAACTTTGCGAAAGGTCTCCTGGTCCAACAAAAATACCATCTATCCCTTTTGTTTTAACTATCTCATCAATTTCATCTATTGCCTCTTTATCCTCAATCTGGACCATTACGAATTTGTTCTCATTGGAATTAGCAATATATTCCTTTGGAGGAATTGTGCAGTAATCTCCGTCAATGTTTCCTCCATCTATTGGTCTTTTTCCTACTGGATAGAACTTTACTGTTTTCACCAGTTCTTCGGCCTCTTTTTTGCTTTTACAATGAGGATACATTATTCCGGCGCTATCTAATTCCAGCGGCTTTATAATATCAGGGTAACCGGATTTGTTCACTCTCACCATAATATCCAGATTATAGATTTTACCCGCCCTGATGCAATTTTCTATATCTTTGTAATCACCGGTGCAGTGCTCCATACAAAGCCAGAGGCAATCATATCCACACATACCGATTATCTCTGCTATCCAGGGATTTGTTATATTTGACTTGGTGCATATTACAGGTTGGTTTTTCCTTAATTTTTCCAGCACTCTACTTTTTCTCATTGGGCTATTCCTCCTTTAGGCAAATAATCTGTCCAGAAGCTCTTTGGCTTTCTGAGTAAGGATTGTAGAAGTCTTTATGGAACAAGGGGAACTCATTGGAGCTGTTTCGTAACCACCGCGACCGAAATTCTTTTCCAGTGGTATATATCCGCTTAAGGATACATTCGCAACTTCTGCAATAAATGTATATTTAGCAGGAGAATGCTTTTTGAGTTCTAATCCTGTTTCCACAAAAGGTTCGCCGGAGAGTGAAAGGATAACAATCTCACCGAATCGTATTCCAAGCACCTCCAGTTTCCTCGGTGAGCGGTTTTCAACGAGTTTAAGCAGGTGCAGTGCAAAGAATTTCCTGATAAACGTGTCTCCGGCAGCCAATCCCTCAGAGGTCAAGTTGCCGGGAGTTACTTCACCCTCAAAAGCAGCATCCTTCTGTGCCTGGCGGATTTCTTCCTCTGAGACCTCGCGAGGAGGTACTTCGAAAGGAGTTCGGGCTACTCTCAGAGGGACGGATATAACCGGCTCGCACTGAGCCAATGAATCCAGCACAGTCTTTGCATACCCTTTGCCAATGCGTCGGGACTCTTCATAACAGGTCTGATTTCTATCAGTTGTTACATCAAAATGGTTGATGTTGCCGGAGGTTCCTACCATCACCAGTACAGGAATATTTTCCCCAATCTTTTTCTTTACCAACCGTGAAAGATGGCCTGGCCAGTCCGCAGACACGCGAGTTCCACCGATTGTATCGCTGTGGTTTACAATATTAACTAAAATTGTGGAAAGCTTTCCATCGGTGAAGAATCCTGCTACACCAACGTCAGGGTCAATTGGTCCTTCAGGCCGCAAAATATCAGGATTCAGTTTCCCTGGATTCGTAACAACCTTCCCTGATTTCATCCAGTAGCGTCGGTTAAAAGCTAATTTACCGTTTTTACCGAGATGAAACTTCACCTGACACGACTTAATTTTATCCAGTGCTTTGCGATATGCCTCAAGAGTTTTCTCGTAAAGAAATTCCATATAGCTCGGACTTACGGGAACATGACCGGCAGCACAAATCTCAGGTGCCGTATGGGTATGAGTAGCAGCAAATGTACTCATATCTTCTCTGAGGCCGTAGTCTGTAGAAAGAGTTCTTCGTACTCTCTGAACAAAGGACGATTCCATATGCGCCAGGTCGAATACAAAGAGAGCCGCCTGCTTATTTTCAGATTCCAGAACAAGTGACTTAACATAGATGTCATCCAGCACTCCTTCAGCAACCCGGTCGTTGAAATAACCGCAAAGTGATACTTTACATTGTGGTGTAATACAAACCTCACTTGAACCAGCCTTGAGTAATATCATAGTAACCTCTTTTTTAGATTTCCTTTAAGTTAACTATCCTGCCTTCCTCTTTTAGCGATAATCTGCCAGCAATAACAATCTTTGCCATTTCCACTGTTTCACTCCAGTCAAAAGAAGGTTTTCTGCTTTTAAGCATTTTCACAAATCCAAGGAGCATATTCTTAAAGGAGGAAAATGCATCAGTATGCGTAACTATTTCACTGGAATTTTCTCCATAAAAGGCAAAATGGATATCGGAAAAAATCTTCTTAAAACTTTGTAATATTGCATGCCTTCCATCAGCATAATGCAAATGGACAATTTCTTCGCCATCGCATCCTATATTCTGAACCGATTCAATACCCCCATCCATCACAGCATAGATACCTTCAATAATGTGAATGCCATAGGTGCGCCAGTATTTAGGGGTAACTGCATTGGCGGTAAGAATTCGTCCCAGTTTTCCTTTTAATTCAAGGATAGCGTCAGCATAGCGCATACTGGAGCAAGACATAATCGGTTTTCCTTCTTCGTAATAACGGATAAATTCTTTGAGGTCTTCTGCATTATCGGTAAGAGGTTTATCAACAAAAATAGGAATACCTTTTTCAATAAATGGTTTTGCCATCTCAAGATGGTTCTCTCCATCATCTCTGGCAAGGATAACCGCATCTACTTTACCAATGAGGTCGGTCATGTTCTCAACTACATTTTCAATGAGTGAGGCCTCAGCTATATCTTTTGAAATCTTTTTATCCTGTGTCCAGACGTGAGTTACCTGTGCATCTTCAATACACATTGTATCCGGGTCTTGTTTCCCGAGGTATTCAGGTATCACAGGAAATGGACACTTTGCCATTCTTTCTTTGTTATATCCATTAAAGATAGCGGAC
>DAOVGU010000245.1 GCA_030672255.1 bacterium | reverse complement strand
CTCTGTGGATGAAGATCGTTTTGGTTTTATCGTTGATTCTGTAAAGAATTCTATAATCTCTTACTCTGACTCGGTATCCCTCTTCCTCGGTTAACTTTTCACAACCATGAGGTCGCGGATTATCTTTTAAGCTGTGTATTTTATCTTTTATATCGTTGAAAAGCTTTCCTCGAAATCTGTCGAGATCCTTTTGGGCCCGAGGAATAATTTTGACATTATGCATTTCGCTGTTTTAGATATTCCTCGAAGGCTATGGCTTGAGGCTCCTGATATTTCCACCTTTTGAGTTCCAGGGCATCTTGCACAGTTTCCTCTCGCTCAAGTTTTTCTTCCAAAGCTCTCTCTACAAAGTACCCCTGCTTGATTCCGTGATGGTCGCAGAAATTCCTCACTTTTTCTCTGATGTTTGAGGATATCTTCACCGCATAAGACATCTTTTCCATTTCTTTCCCACCTCCCAATTAAATTACGACACTCAACTCTCTACTGTCTTCAGTAGTAATATGCGTAATTAGCCCCTGATTTAATCAGGGGTCAAATTAATCTTGTAGCAAATTATAAAATACTTTTGTCTATTTGTCAAGAGAAAAGTTCGCCACTACCCTATATCTTACTGTATGGAATTTCAAAGTTACCCCCTCACCTCCATCCTCCCCCTCAAGGGGGGAGGTAGGTAGGGGTGTAATTTATTTTATTTTATCCTTCAGAGAAAATTTTGTCAAAACTACAGAAATGTCAGGTAATCTCCTGAAATATCTGGAAAAAAATAGTGATATGGGGTATCCTAAATATATAATTTAAATTATGTCGACTTCATTAATTATCATCTATAAATCTCTTTACAAGAGCTTTGGTCCGCAACACTGGTGGCCGGCAAGAACAAAATTTGAGATCATTGTTGGGGCTATTCTTACCCAGCAGACCACCTGGCGCAATGTGGAGAAGGCGATTAGGAATCTGCGAAAGAATAGGCTTTTAACGATTGAGAATTTAGCGAATGCACCTTTAAGAAAAATTGAAGAATTGGTCAGACCTGCCGGCTACTATCGGGAAAAGGCCAAATGCTTAAAAAATATAGCAACCTATCTTTTAAAGCATTATCAGGGAAAATTAAAGGAACTTTTTAAAAAGGACACAAAAAGTCTAAGGGAAGAGCTCCTTAATCTCCGCGGGATTGGAAAGGAGACCGCTGATTCTATCCTTCTCTACGCTGGAGGAAAGAGAATCTTTGTCATCGATGCCTATACGAAAAGAATTTTTTTGCGGCTCGGCTTGTTACCCGCAAGCGATTATGATAAAATAAGGATGTTCTTTGAAGATAATCTGCCAAGAGATGTTAAAATTTACGAGGAATTTCATGCCCTTCTTGTAAAATTAGGAAAGGAGTTTTGCAAGAGAAAACCCCTCTGCTCCTCTTGCCCTCTTTTTAAGGACGAGTTATGCCGATATAGTCATTGCGAACGAAGTGAAGCAATCTCATAGAAGCGAGGGATTGCCACGCTCACGGACCTTATACTGAATAAAATGAATGTGTTCGCTCGCAATGACATAATTGTGCTATGACACCAAAAGAACGCTGGCTGGCCGTGCTTAAGAGGCAAAAACCGGACCGTATTCCGATGGACTATTGGAGCACAGCGGAAGCCACGGAAAAACTTATGGAATATCTGGGCGTGAATACCCAGGAGGCTTTATTTAAGAGGCTGCATATTGATAAGCCGGTTGGCGTTGGACCAAAGTATATTGGACCACCTATTCCAGAAAATAGTGATCTCTTTGGTTGTCACTATAAAAATATGAATTATGGAACAGGAGTATACCGAGAATGTATCTACCATCCCTTAGCTGAATATAAAACGGTGGAGGAGATTAAGAAGAATTATCGATGGCCAAGTCCGGATTGGTATGACTATTCCGAAATTCCCAAGCAGATAGAGAGTAAAGAGAGCTTTCCCATTCGCGGTGGTGGCTCTGAGCCATTCTTAACCTATAAGCACCTCCGGGGGCAGGAGCAGGCATTTATGGATTTGATCCTTAATCCGGAGATGGTTCATTATTGCCTGGATAAACTCTTTGGCCTCTGCTATGAGAATACCCGACGTATCTATGAGGCAATTCCGGGGAAGGTAATGATTACCTATGTCGCGGAAGATTTAGGCTCCCAGGAAGCTCTGATGTATTCACCGCAGCAGATTCACGATTTTTTCATTCCCCGGATGAAAAGGATGATGGATTTGGCCCATAGTGCTGGCGCTTTTGTCTTCCATCACAGCGATGGAGCGGTCAGAAAAATTATTCCGGAT